>NZ_JBEOZN010000101.1:0-38646 GCF_040298085.1 Streptosporangium sp. NPDC001681
CAGCACGACGAGACGATGCTCGCCACCCTGCAGCTGTCCGGCCACGGACGACCCCACGCGCAACGCCCGCGACAGCATCCGGTGTCCGCGGGTCGGCTCCGGATGGGCGGTCACGTTCTCCCGGGGGACCTCGGTGACGACGCCGGTCTCCACGCCGAGGAAGCGGCAGATCCGGTCCAGGGTGTCGGCGGGCCGGTCGACCAGGTCGCGGTAGCGGTAGACGAGCACCTGCTCGCGGGGGAACAGGGTGAACAGGTGTTCCAGCTGTCTGCCGTACTTGCCGAGCCCCAGGTAGTGCCAGAACGGTGCCCAGCCGGTCGTGACCCTGCGCTCCTCCTCGGCGCAGGCCTCCAGCACGTCGCCGATCGGCTCCAGTCCGGCCGACCACAGATGTGTCCAGTTGGAGTGGGCGCGCTCCACCGGGTCGCGCAGCACCACGATGAGCCTGGCGTCGGGGATGGTCTTCCTGATGCGCCGCTGGGCCGCCAGGTCGTAGAGGTAGAACGGGGTGGACTCGCCGGTGAGCGTTCCCGGCGGTGCCGCGTCGAACAGGGCTTCGTAGTCCTCGCGCCGCCAGACGTGCTCGCGGTAGGTCTGGGCGTCGCCCGGGCCTCCCCTGGTGGGAGGGGGGCCGTCACTGAGGAAGAACTTCGGCTCCTTCACCGGGGACATGAACAGCTCCGGGTGTCGGGCCAGTGCGGCGTGCAGGGCGGTGGTCCCGGTTTTGGGGGCACCGATCGTGAGGAAATTCGGCAGGGGCATCGTTATTACCCTCAATTCCTACTATTATTATTGGTAAATATAACCCCTTTCCCGGCGAAGGCAAGCGGCCCGCCATGGGGTTGTCGTGCCCCAAGGGCCTGCCCCGTGGCGGGAGTTCCAGTCGCCGACGCCTATCCCCAGCTCATGGGGGCGAGCCGCGCTGTTCCGTTCAATGAACGCCGGGCGCTTCTCTGCTATTTCGACGTCGTGAGGGAGTTTTGTCGCGTTGTAAATAAACGCAACATCCGTTCCGTATTCCTACCCTGATGTGCCTCCGGCGGGACCCCGCGCCGCCGGATTCCCGGGGGAGCCGGCCGGGCGAACACGGCGAGAGCCCGGCCCCGAACTCCTTTACGCGGCGGCGATCAGGCATCGAACCACCCGCCGCGAGGGCTTCGGCATCAGGGCGTACCCTGGGCGGCCGGAAACACGCGCGCGGCGGCGCGAACCGGGAACCCCGCCGATACCCTTGCCGAATGCCCGACCCGTACCTGACCCCGCGGAACACGACAGAGCACGAGATCGACATAAAGCGCTCCCGTTTCCTGTGCGCCATCGGTCGGGTCGCCTCGGAGGAGGAGGCCAGGGAGTTCATCGCCGGCCGCAAACGGCTGTACGGTGACGCCACGCACAACTGCTCGGCCTACGTGATCGGCGGCGACCGCCACATCCAGCGGGCCGACGACGACGGCGAGCCCGGTGGCACCGCGGGTACCCCGATGCTGGAGACCCTCCTGCGCAGGGGCGTCGCCGACGTGGTGGCGGTGGTCACCCGGTACTTCGGCGGGGTGAAGCTCGGAGCGGGAGGCCTGGTCCGCGCGTACGGCTCATCGGTCGGCAAGACACTGGATCTCACACCACTGGTCGAGATGGTGCCCGCCAGGGTCATGACCGTGACCGTGGACCACGTCCAGGCCGGGCGGCTGGAGAACGACCTGCGCATCTCGCCGTACGAGGTCAGGGAGGTCCGCTATGGCGCCGAGGTCGGCTTCCGTGTCGCGGTACGCGAGCGTGACCTGGCCGACTTCCCCGGCTGGGTCGCCACGCTGACCGCGGGCCGCGCCAGGATCGAGCAGGGCGAGACGGTCCATCTCAGAAACAGCTGAAACGGTGCCGGACCGTATGAGAGTAAAGATATCTGGACGTCCCTCGCGTGGGTCCAAACCACTTTTCGGCGGCGGTCAATGTGGGATAGGTCACAGTTGAGGGCGGAGGGCCCGGCCGGAAGGCGGGTGCGCCCGCCCTTTCCCAGGCTGTGACGGTCTCTGCCCGCCGCACTCGCCTGGCCGGCCGATACCCATCCTGACGTGCGAGAATCCCGGAGATTTCGTGATCGTCACGATGGGGTTCCAGGCACCTGTGGTTTTCCGCAGCCGACCCCTGTGGCGTGTACGAGGCAGGAGCGGGCGCATTCCTCATCCACGCCCTACCCAACTCTCCGTAGCCTTGTCCCTATGAGTTCACCGAATCTCGACGGAGTCGCCGGATGGGCGATCAACCTTATGGAAACCCTGGGTGCGCCAGGGGCGGGGCTGGCGATCGCACTTGAGAACCTGTTCCCGCCGCTGCCCAGCGAGGTGATCCTGCCGCTGGCCGGGTTCACCGCGAGCAAGGGGAACATGGGGTTGTTCGACGCCGTGCTCTGGACGACCCTGGGATCGGTGATCGGCGCGCTGGCGCTGTACGCGGTCGGGGCACTGCTGGGCCGCGAACGTGTGGTGTTCATCGCCTCCAAGCTGCCGCTGGTCAGCGTCTCCGACATCGAGAAGACCGAGGCGTGGTTCGCCAAGCACGGCAGGAAGACCGTCTTCTTCGGCCGGATGATCCCCATCTTCCGGAGCCTCATCTCGATCCCGGCGGGGGTCGAGCGCATGCCGATCGTCATCTTCACCCTTCTCACCACCCTGGGCAGCCTCATCTGGAACACGGCGTTCGTGATGGCGGGGTTCCTGCTGGGAGAGAACTGGTCGCTGGTCGAGGACTACATGGGGATCGTCTCGAAGACCGTGCTTGGCATCGTGATCCTCGCCGTGGTGGTCTTCGTGGTCGTCAGGCTGTCCGACCGGCGCAAGGGCAAGCACCACGCCTGACCGAGAAACCGCCGAGCAGGGCCTGCCGGGTGCCGGCCGGTCTCGCGCTCGGGGCCCTCTGGGCCCCGGCCGGGCCGGTCCTCCTCCTGGCGGGCCCGTTCCTGTTCACGGCGCGGACACGCCCACGCATGCCGGCCGGGGCCGTCCGTCCGGCGGACGCCGAGGTCTCCAGGCTGCGGCTGTTCGACGGGGCGCGGCTGTCCGGGTACGACGGGCGCCGCGCTACTCCACGTACGGTGCCTGATCGCTCAGGCCGATCTCGATGCGGCGCTGCAGGGCGGGATGGACGGGATGGTCGCCCAGGTCGGCGGGAGCCACCCAGCGCACCTCCTGTGCCTCGCGGGGGTCCGGCTCTATCGTGCCTCCGACCACGCGGGCCCGCAGGCAGACATTGACCGGTTGCCGCACTTCGTCGACCCTGTTCTCGTACATGTAGACGATCACGTGCTCCGGAGAGGAGAAGACACCGACGAGACCGGTGATCTCGACTTTCAGGCCGGTCTCCTCCTCGCACTCGCGGATGGCGCACTGCGCGACGGTCTCGCCTTTCTTGAGGCCGCCAGTGGGGATGGTCCACAGGTCGTTGTCGGTGCGCTTCAGTAGCAGCACGGCGCCTTCGTCGTTGCGGACGAACACGCTCGCCGACGGCTTGCGACTGGTCGGCTTGGGAGCGTCAGGGTCTTGCCAGTGGTCGATCCGGCGGCTGTGCTTGCTCACAGGTCATCCTCCTCGACGGGCCGTGCACCCGCCCATACCCGCTCGTAGGACTCCAGGTACGTGTTGTAGTAGGCGCCGTCGATGCGGCGAATGTGCAGCGTTGGTGTGTACGCCGCCAGAATCCCGTAGACGTGGACGTTGACCAGCAACTCGTCGTCGAACCGGTAGATGGAGTTGTACAGCGGGGTGTCATGCAGGCGGATCTCCACCGAGGGAGGCATGTTCTGCGTGTAGTAGGCCATCACCGCCGCGACCCGTCCGGCGACGCCGCCTCCGATGTGGTGCTCGGCGTCGCGGTACCCGAGCTGCTTGCCCTTGGGGTCCCCTAGGAGCAGCCGTACGCGGGCGCCCGCGTTCGCTTTGGCGATGAGGGTGGGAATCCAGTCGGGGTGCTCCTCGGTGAGGAACAGGCCCGCGTACGCGAGCAGGTCGACCGTGCGCTCGGCGCCGCGCAGCAGTTCGGTCCACAGATGCCGGGGGACATCGCTGCGCCGTGGATAGGTGGCCACGAGCTCGGCGCCGGCCAAGGAGGCGCCGTTGACCGCGTCGGGCCAGAGGTAGCTTTCCTCCTCCCGAAGAATCGCGGCCACGCGGTAACGCGTCTTCGGGTACGGCACCGACTCGCCGCTCAGCCATCGCTCGACGGTTTTGGTCGACACTTCAGCGGCCTCGGCGAGGCTGGCGATGTCGTGTCCCGCGCGGTGAAGCGCTCGGCGAAGGCGTTCGTTGACCACACCACCATGCTGCCATCTTTCGACAACTCCTGACGTGTCTTTCGAAGATAGTTGTCGGTAGATGTCTCGCAGTGTCGATGTGCTGTCTGGTGACCCACCGTCACCCTGGGAGAACACCGAGGAAGGGCCATCCCTTGCACAACTGAGGCATCATTCACGGAAGCCGACACATGACATCTCCACAGCTACAAGACGCCAACGCTCCGCAGGCTTCCCCTAGCCCTGCGGCGCTCATCACACGGCTCGTTGAAGCCGCCCAGGAGCGAGGTCTGACCGTCAAGCAGGTCGCCAACGCGATCCTGCTTTTCTCCCGGCCGCCCGACTACAGCGAAGCCGCCGGGCCCGAAGATCAGGCGGCGGCCCGATCGTTTTTCAACGGCCTGTCTCAGCTGGTCGTCCTCGTGAAGGACCGCCAGGCGCCGCAGCCCGAAGGTAAGCCGGTCCGCCTGGCCTGGTACTGGTGGTGGCAGGGCGATCGTCTTGCCGGCCCAGGCAGATCCGACGAAATGGAGCGCCTCGCCGACGCGGCCGACATCGACACGGCAGCCGACCGGATCGCGAACGTCCTGCGGCTTGACGGCGAGTCGTCCACCACCTGAGTACGTCGAGCTCCCGCTGCGCGACCCGGAACACGTCCGAGGTACGACGAGGAAAGGGCGCGGTCATCATGAGGCTGCCCGGTGTGGGCTACAGGCCGGAAGTGGTAGCTCCTCAGCTGTGCGACAACGCGTCCAGGCAGGCGTGGAACTCTTCGGCCTGGACCTCCCCGGCAGGGAGCCGCTGGGCGAAGGCATTGAGCTGGTCGGCGACGCGGCTGGAATCGACGTCGGTGACGAGCTCGACGGCGCGCCGCGCCGTGTCGAGGGCGCCGTCGAGGTCGTCCTGGTCGAGCTGTGCGTCGGCGATGGCGGTCAGGCCGAGCACGGTGTCACGGGTGTAGTCGATGCCTCGACCGGCCATGCCCTCCTCCAGGAGGCGCACCGCGATGTCCGGACGGCCGAGCTGTACGAAGCCCGCGCCGACCTCGATCGTGTGAGACGGCTGGCGCATCCAGTAGATCCACGGCGGGTCTTCGTCCGGGTCGCGGCGCCCCCAGTGGTCGTCGGCGCGGAACAGCACCTCGACGGCTTGGCGGGACTCGCCGATGACAGCGTGGGCGCGGACCTGCCACGCGTCGAGCATGGCGTGCACCGTGCGGGGCGCTCCGGGGCCGATGCGTTCCCGGGCGGCGTGCAGCAGGTTGATCGCGGCGCGGCCGTCTCCGGCGTAGGTGTGCTGCATCGCCATGAGCGACAGGATGTAGGCGCCGGTCAGGGTGTCGCCTCCGGCGGCGGAGGTACGCAGTCCGGCGTGCCAGTACCGTGCCGCGGCGGCGTGCCGGTCGCCGTCGAACGCGCACCAGCCGGCGAAGCGCAGCAGTTCCCCGGCCGCGCCGTACAGGCGCCGCTTGACCGCTGCACGGTAGTGGCCACCCTGCAACAGCCGGGCTATCAGCTGCAGGTCGGCCTGGGCGAGGTGCAGGCAGTAATCGCCGCCGACGAGGTCATCCAGGTGCCACAGCTGGTGGATACGGTTCTCGACCCAGGTCGCCACCTCGGTATCCACGGTGCCGCCGCCACTGGCGTCAATGATCTTTTCTGCGGGGACGGCGGCCCAGGCGTCTGCCAGTTCGGCGGTTTCTTCCCCCGACAGCAGGAGGAATCCTCGCCGGTCGGTGCCTGCACCCATGCACCCCGCCATGATCTGTTTTGCCGTCTCAGGTGTCCACGCCTGGTCCAGCGGCTCGGTCCCGTCGACCGTCAGCAACCACGACGGCCACCCAAGATTCAACACCGTCTGGGCGTCGACCCCCACCTCTGTGGCGATGGCGAGTTGCGCGGCGAGCTCAGGCACGACCTGGTGGTGCTCCCACCTGTAGATCTTCTGCCGGTGGCTGGCCATGTTCAGGCCTGACCGGCGCCGCACCAGCTCGGCGACGTCGGAGAGAGTCCACCCTCGGCACTCCCGCAGATAGGTCAGAGGGTGGCGAATCAGAGGCTGATCGCTGCTCATGTCGTGTCCCTTGAAGGGAGGGGGATTACAGCGAGACTACGGCGAGGCCCTGTCGCGAGCCCCGGGGACCCGCTTGTCTGAGATCAGAACGTAACCAGGTAAGTGCGAAGCGCAACAGGAGTGTCCGGTGTGGCCGTTACCTGCTCCTCGCGCCTTTCCGGGAAGGAGCCCCGCATGATCATCCTTGCGTTCGCGGTAGCCGCCGGCAGGTGTGCATGATCCCGCTGGCGCGCGCCGAGTCCATCGAGCTTCAAGGCGAACCGGCGGACATGCCGATGGTCCTCGCAGCGATCATCGAGGCGATCGGCAAAGTCACCGATGTCAGCGAACCGGCGGGCGACCGGCTGGATCGGCGGCTACGGGTCGGCGCCGGGGGACGCGTGCGACTGCTGGCCGGCACACCGGCGCGGCCGGAAGCCGCCGCGGCGGGCACGCTTGTCGTGACGATGGTGCTGGAGGAGACAACCGGGCTGCTGCCCGGCCAGGTGAGGGACGTCTTGGCCGCCGTGCGGCGGGTGCCGTTCACCGTGACCGAGATGACCGCGCTGCGTGGCCAGATGCCGCTCACGGCCGAGCTGCCGCTGTTCGCGCCACCGGGGTGCCTGGCGCAGGTGGCGCCGGTCCTGACGGTGCATCACATGCGCGACTTCCTCGTACTGGTGGAGGCGGTGCAGGCGATGGGCGTTCCGCCGGAGGCCATCACCGTTCTGGACAAGGGCTACCCGTACCGGCACACCGCCCGGGTGGACGCCCACCTGACCCGTCAGGGCGTCGCGGTGTGGCCGTGGACGCGGGCCGCGGACGCGTTGAACGACCACGCGCAGCGTGCCGCCACCCTCGGCCGGCAGGGGCTGCTGGTCGACGACGGTGGCTACACGCTGCCGGTGCTGCTGAAGCACCGTCCCGACCTGCTGCCGCACTTCACCACCGGCCTGGTCGAGCAGACGATCTCCGGCATCACGCGGCTGGAGCCGTGGCGGCAGCTGCCGCTGCCGATCTTCTCCGTCGCCCAGTCCAGGATGAAGGCCACAGTGGAGTCCTACGGCGTCGCCGACGCGGCGATCCGCAACGCCCTGCGGCTGCTGCCCGAGGAGAAACTTGAGGGTCAGGCCGCGCTGGTCATCGGGCATGGGCGGATCGGCGAGCAAATCGCCCAGGTGCTGCGGTCGCGGCGGATGCGGGTCGCCGTCCACGACCGGCAGCTGGTGCGCCTCATCGCCGCCCACGAGCAGGGCTTCGTCACCGGCCGCTGCCTGAGCACGCTGCTGCGCGAGCACCGGCCGAAGCTGATCGTCGGCAGCACCGGTCGCACCAGTGTGCGCGGCGAGCACGCCGCCGCCATCGGCGGCGACTGCTACTTGGTGTCGACGACCTCTCGCAACCGGGAGTTCGCGATAGCCGAACTAGCCGAGGAGGCCACCGAGGTCAGCGACGCCGGTGTGCTGGGCATCCGCCTGCGCCTGCTGTCCGGAGCCTGGGCGACGATCGTCGGTGACGGGTACCCGGTGAACTTTCACCACGCCGAGTCGCTGCCGAACGCCTACTCCGACCTGATCCTTGCCAGCCTCCTTGTGGGTGCGGCCAGCCTCGCCACCCCCGGCCACGGTTTCACTCCGGGGCACAACGTCGTCGCGTCCGACCGGGTGCTGGAGTCGTGCGGCCTGCTGGAGCGCTACTACTCGCGGTTCGGCCGGAAGAGCACATGAGGACCACAGAGCAGGGGGAGCGGTACTTCACCGCCGCTGACGCGGGGGCGATGTTCGAGCCGGGCCTTGTCACCAGCAGCAAGGACCGACGCCGCGTCTGGTACGGCGTCCCCGACCCGGCCGACGCGGTACGGGTGGCGCTCACCGTCGCCCGCCGGTCATGGCTCGACGCCGTGGCGGTCGTTCCCGTCGGCGCCGCCTTGGCGCAGGCGGGCCTGGCCATGGCGTTCGGCGAGCACCTGTACGAGGTGCGGCGCCGTCGCGGCCTGCGCGGGGCGTGCGTGACCAGCCCCCTGCCGCCGCCTCTGCCACGGTCGGGGCTGTGCCGGCTGCCGCACCTGACCACCGTCGAAGGGCCCGACGAGACGTGGCGGGAAGCGGTGGTGTGGGAGGTCATGACCGCCGAACGGTTTCGTGCCTGGCTCGGCCGTGACCCGGTCAGCCTCACCACGGTCGAGGAGTGGCTGCCGAAGCTGCTGGCCCTGCGCGGCGCCGTCCGCGCCGGCACCCTGCCCGACACCCCGGCGGTTCGCGCGCTGCAGCAGTTGCTGCAGACCCGCTACCTGTCCATCCGCTTGGTGCTGGAGCACCCGTCCTTGTTCGCATCCCTGCTCTCAAAGGAGACACCTTGACCAACAGCTGGCTTTCGACGTCCGGCGAGGACCTGTCCGCCGGGTACGCGCGGCACATGGCCACGCTGCGCGGCGCGATACGGCACGCGCTGGTCGCCCGCGCCCTCCGCACCCACCTGCCCGCAGGTTCGCAGCAGGTCCTGGACATCGGGGGCGGGGATGGCCACCAGGCCGCCCAACTCGCCCGCATCGGCCACCAGGTGACGGTGCTCGACCCCGACCCGGCAATGCTGGCGCAGGCCCGGCAACGGCTGGAGGCCGAATCCGCCCAGGTGCAACAGCGCGTCCGGCTGGTGCAGGGCAGCGCCCACGAAGCCTCGGACCTGGTCGGCGGCGGCTACGACCTGGTGCTGTGCCACGGCGTGCTGATGTACGTCGAGACCCCTGAGACGTTCGTGGCTGACCTGGTGGCGGCGGCCCGGCCCGGCGGCGTGGTGTCGCTGCTGACGAAGAACCGTGACGCGCTGGCCATGCGGCCGGGTCTGGAAGGGCGGTGGGCCGACGCGCTGCAGGTGATGAACGCCCACGCCGAGACGGGCAACCTCGGCGTGACCAGCCGGGCGCACACCGCCGCCGACATCGACGCGATGCTGGTTGGCGCCGGAGCCTCCACTGTGACCTGGTACGGGGTGCGGACGTTCACCGACCACCTGGGCGACGTACCGGTCGGCGACGACTTCGACACACTCCTCAACGCCGAATGGGAAGCCGGGCGCCGCGACCCGTACCGGCGGGTCGCCCGCCTGCTCCACTTCGTCGCGCAGGCAACCCCGAAGGACACACCATGACGGCGGCTCCGCTGACCTTCGGTGACGGGTGGACGGCCGCCCGCGGGCACTGCACCCGGGGCTGCTTCGGCTACCACTCCACATGGCGGCTCTTCCGGCAGGCCGGGCTGAAAGGCAACCCCCGCTGGCACGAAGACTTCTACCGCAAGGCCCTCGCCGGCCGGACCCCGAAACGGGCGTTGGTGTGCGGCTCCTCCGATGAGACCATGCCGCGCCTGCTCGCCGAACTCCTCCCCGACACGCAGATCGTGGTGGCCGACGTCTGCCAGACCCCGCTGACGCTCGTCAACGCCTGGACCGCCTGGTGCGGCCGGGACGTGACGGCCATGTGGGCGAAGGCGCCGGAACTCACCAACGTGCCCGGCCCCTTCGACATGATCATTACCGATGGGTTGTTGTCCTTGCTGCCTACCCCGGCCGACCGTGACACGGCGCTCGCCCGCTTGGCCGAGCTGCTGACCGACGACGGCGTGCTGCTGTACACCACCCGCATCGCCGGGCCCGCCGGACGGCTGGAGTACGACCTGCTCGGTCGGATCATTCAGGCGCTGGCCACCGCCGCCGGGTGGCCCGGCCCGCCGGGCGAACGGCTACGGCTGGCCCGGCAACGACTGCGCGGCTCATCACGGCCCGCCCCGTTCACCACCTCCACCCAGCTGCGCGACACCTTCTACACCGAATTCGCTCAGGTGCTCCTGTCCACCCGTGCGGCCGCACCGACACTCGCGTTGGCCCTGCATCCCGCGTTCCGGGCCGGGCGAGGCAGCATCTGTGTCGGCGTGGCCGCCACCCACCCAAGGAGTCGGCTGTGACACTGCCGATCAGCATCTCCGTCTACCGGCCGGGAACGACCCTGGATGAGGAACTCGCCGACCTCGGCTACGCCGCCATGCGCGGCTGGCCCGACCAGCGGCCGGTGACCGCGGCACTGGTGCGGTCCCGGCTGCACCCCCCGGGAGGCGCCTTCCCCACGATCATGATTGTGGCGCGGTCGGCCACCGGTGGCCTGGCCGGGGCGGCGGCGCTGCGCCACCCCGCCGCGCCGGGCGCACCGGCACGACTGTGGGGACCCGCCGTCGCCCCCGAATGGCAACGGCAAGGGCTGGGCGCCTTGCTGCTGAAGTACGCCGCCGATTCCCTGCCTCAAGGGATGCTCGTGCTCACCGCGGAGATCCCCGCGACCCGCGAGCACGGCTGCACGTTCTACACCCGTGCCGGATGGTGCCCGCACTCCACCGCAGCTCTGCTGGAAGCCCCTATCGTCCGTAACCTCGCCGCACCGGGTGAGGACCAGCTGGGGGTGCGGCTGGCGGGTCCTGGCGACGCCGCAGCGCTGGGCCGCCTCCACCACGCGGTTCACCCCGTTCACGGGTTCGCCGTCGCACAGGACACCTACCCGCGGTGGAGTGGCGATGAACGGTTCGTCGCCGATGGCCTGCTCGTCGTCGACGGCGACGGCTCCGACCTGAAGGCCGCGGCCCTGGTCTACCCGCTCATCCACTCCGCGCCCGGCGAGCCCGCAGAGGCGCTGCTTGCCGACGTGCTGATCCACCCCGGCGCCGACCGGACGGCCGTAGCCAGGCCGCTGATCGCGGCGGCGCTCGCCGCAGGCGCCCGCCACGACGCCGAAGTCGCCCGCGCCATCGTCCCTACCAGCCACACTGAGCTGCTGGCCGACCTGCGCGCGGCCGGTCTGGCCACGGTGGAGGAGATCCGCTACTACCAGGCGCCGCTGGTGCCGCACACCGAAGGAGAATTCCTGTGACGTCGCCTGTCTCGCTTCCGCAGCGCACCCTCGGCCGTTGCGGCATCACCGTGCCCGCTGTCGGCATCGGCTGCTGGGGCATCGGCGGACCGGCCGAAAACCTCGGCCTGCCGATGGGCTGGTCCACTGGCGCCTCACCCGCGGAGGCCGCCGCCGGCCTGGAGACCGCGTGGCAGATGGGTGCCCGCCTGTTCGACACCGCCGATGTCTACGGGCACGGCCGCTCCGAGCGCCTGATCGGAGACCTGGTCGCCGGTGTTCCTCGCGACGAGATCGTGCTGGTGTCCAAGGTCGGCTACTTCGCCGGCACCGCCCAGCACGGCTTCGACCCCTGGCACATGCGCCGCCAGCTGGAGCAGACCCTGGACAACCTGCGTACCGGCTACCTCGACGTGTACTTCCTGCACCATTCCGACTTCGGCGACGGCGACCGATGGCTGGAGCCCGCAGTGGAGACGATGCGCTCCTTCCAGCGGGAAGGGCTGATCCATGCGGTCGGGATGCGGGGCCCGCACCGTTTCGCCCGAGATCGCCTCACCGTCGCCGCCGACCAGCGCGGCGACAAGATCGCCCGGTTTCGGGCGGTGTTCGACAAGGTGCGCCCGGACCTGCTCGCGGTCCGCGATCACCTGCTGTCACCGATGTCCCGCTCGGAGGGCATCTTCGCGTTCGCCGAGCAGTACCAGGTCGGTGTGCTGATCAACAAGCCGCTGGCGCAGGGCCTGCTGACCGGCGCCTACGACCCCGCCGCCATGCCGCTGTTCGGCCCAGGCGACCATCGCTTGCGCAAGCGGTGGTTCACGCCCGCGGCGGTCGAGGTCATCGCCGAGGGGCTGAACGAGCTGCGCGGCCTGGTCGGGTGGCGCCGCGAAGACCTGATCCATATCGCCTTGTGGGCGTGCCTGAATCGCTATGATCAGGCGGCTGTGCTGGTCGGATTCACCACTCCGGAGCAGGTGGCGATGAACCTGTCCGCGCTGGGCGCGCCCCCGCACCCCGACGTGATCGACCAAGCCCGCATGATCATGGGGCGGGTGCAGGCCCGCCTCGACGCCCAGGGGGAGGTCTTCACCGACGAGACGGTGAGGGAAAGCCGATGAGTGGCGACGACCGCCAGCAGCTCAGCCTCCTGCAGCGGGGAGAGCACCACACCCGCCCCGGGCAAGTGCGGGTACTGACGCTCAACGTGCAGCACGCCAACCCTGCCCGGTCCCGGCGGCAAGCCGAATGGCTCGCCGCCCAGGACGCTGACGTCGTCGTGCTGACCGAAGTCACGCCCGGAGCGCACGCCATCACCCAAGCGTTGGGCGAGCACGAGTTCACCGTGCATCTGGGCGACGGTGGCTCGGACTATTTGACGGTCGTCGCCTCCCGCATCGGCAAACAGGAACCGGCCCCCGAGATCCATCCCGGCTATCTGCCACACCGGTGCGCCGCCATCCGCCTCCACCTCGACGATGGATCCAGCGTCGGAGTGGTCGGCCTGTACGTGCCCTCCCGCGGCCCCCAGGAGCGCCGTAACGTCGACAAACGCCTGTTTCAGGACGCGGTGGCAGAGATGCTGCCCGCCCTGGCCGACGACCTCGCGGTGACCGGCCCGGTCGTCATCATCGGAGACCTCAACGTCGTCGAACCGGGCCACAAGCCGCACCACACCGTGTTCGGTGCCTGGGAGTACACCTTCTACCGCGCTTTCGACGCCGCCGGATACGGTGACGCATTTCGGCACCACCACCCCGACCTGGACGATCACTCCTGGTATGGGCGCCGCAGCGGCGCCGGCTACCGCTTCGATCATCTGTTCTGCTCGCCGGTCGGCGCGATCGCCGACTGCCGCTACGTGCACGAGCCCCGCACGTCGGGGCTCAGCGACCATGCGGCGATGACCGCGACCATCACCCTGCCCACCGGCACCCTCTAATCCCTTCACCGCGCAGCCCTGGGCGCCCCTGCGACGCCACAGGGCGGGTTCGTCATGCCCTCTTCTCTCACGTATCTCACGTACGGAGGCTCCGCATGTCCCCCACCATCAGCGCCAGCCACAGCCTGCTCCTGGAGGCCATCGGCCGACTCAGGCTCACCCCGCTGACCCTCGCCCAGCAGCAGGCGGTCTACGACATCCCCCGCAGCCAGCCCAACGCGCTGCGCGACACCGTCGTCGGTCTCCTGCCCGGCCGTAACGTCGTGTTCACCGGGACGCTGGAGCGGCGGCTGTTCGCCGTCAGCGCCGGTCGGTCCGGCGCGTGGCTGCTAGCCGACTTATCCGGGCAGCCGCACGAAACTCGCGTCTGGCCCGACTGGGCCGCCCAGCATGTGCACCTGGACACGCCAGGCGCGTGGATCAGCCATGCCGTCCTGGCCCCGGCCGCCGTGACCCGGCTGACCCGGCCCCGCATCCTCCTCGCCGCCCTCTACCGGCCCGAGTACTTCCCGCTGCCGCGTTTCCCCTTGGCAATCTCCGACCTGGCCCGGGCGGCCCGCTCCACCCTGTCGGGCCGGGTCGACCTGATGGACATGCAGCTCAGCGTCACCCTGGACGACATCATCGGCGCGGTCAGCGTCCAGCAGCCCGACATCCTCGGCATCAGCGCGACGTTCGGCCAGCACGAGCTGATGATCCGCCTGCTGGACACTGTCCAAGGCAAGGTGCCGTTGATCCTCGTCGGCGGCAGCCTGACCGTCCGCAACGAGGCGTTGCTGCTGGAGCGCTACCCGGAGTTGCTCATCGCCCGCGCCGCCGGCGAGCCGACCATCCGCGACGTCATCGCGCATTGGCACGGCGACCTCGAACGCGACCAGGTCCACGGCATCGGCTACGTCGGCGCGGCTCGCGGCGGCGCGATGGCCGTCGGCCGGCGTCGTACCGCGGCCGTTCCCAATCGCGACGCCGACGACTTCTTCCCCGAGCTCGACCTGCTGCAGGCCACCTTCGCCCACCAGGGGGTGATGCAGCTGGAGACGACCCGCGGCTGCACCAGCCATTGTTCGTTCTGCCCGAGAGGTCATAAGGGCACCTGGGCGGGCGGCGCACCCGAGCAGCTGCCATGGATGCTGGCGGCGCTGAAGGAGGAGTTCGCCCGCCACCCCGACCTCTCCCGCACCCTGTATCTGGTGGACGAGGAGGCCATCGGACGCGGCGACGATGCCGTCCCGCGGGCCCTGGCCGTCGCCGCCGAGATCACCAAAGCCGGCTTCCAGTGGGAGACATCGTGCCGTATCGACCAGGTCGTTCACCTCGACCACGACCGGGCCTGGCACATCGAGCGGGCCGAGATGTGGCGGGTCCTCGTCCGCGACGGGCTGCGCCGCATGCTGTTCGGGGTGGAGTCCGGCGTCACCTCCATCTTGCGGAGGTTCAACAAGGAAACCACCGGTGAGCAGAACGTGGTGGCGATCCGCACCCTGTCGGCGCTGGGAGTGCCGACCAGGTTCACCTACATCACGTTCGACCAGCTGATGAGCCTGGAAGAGCTACGCGCCACGCATGCTTTCCAGGGGCGGACGGATCTGCTGCTGCGTCCGCTGCCGCACCTGAGCGTCGAGGAGATCGTCGACGGTGTCTGCGATCCGGCGTTCGTCGCCGAGCACAGCACCGGCCGGCCGTTCTACACCGGCATCTCCTACATGCTGGTATCGATGGAGCCGCTGGTCGGCGCCGCCTACACCCGCATGGTTCAAACCGCCGGCCTGGCTGGGGCGGCGCGCCCGTCGATGGGCCGCATCGACGCTCGTTTCGCCGACCCGCGTATCGGTGTCTGCTCCGAGCGGGCGCAGCTGTGGGTCGACCGGAACTGCGCGCTGGACTACACGCTGAAGTCTCTGGAGAAGGTGCTGGACGGTGAGCCGCGCCGTGAGGTCCGCGCAGCGCGGGTTGTCATCAAGGACGCCGCGTTCGCCGTCTTCACCGGCATGCTCGACCTAATCGACGAGCACGTCGACCCGTCGCAGGCAGGGCGGCTCACCAATCGGCTGGACGCGATGCTGGAGGAGCAGTTCGAGGTGCTCCGGGGCCGCATGGACGCCACCGTGCCGAGGGCCGTCGCGGCACTGCCGCCGCCGGCCGCCGACCGGCTCCGTTATGAGCACACTCGGTGGGCGGCCGCGACAGGCTGGAAATTGATCAATGCGGCTGATCCGTGTGGGACCTGACCCGCTGTAGTCAGGCAGGCTCGGAGAGCGGCACCCAGTTGAACTCCGGGCAGTAGCGGGAGTACGTGGCCAGCTTCCAGGCCGCGTACTGCTCCATTCGGTCGGTCGCGCGCAGGAGATGTTTGATCCAGGTGTGGGCGATCCGCTCCTCCCGGCTCATGCCGGTGTCGATCTCGTCGAGCATGCGGCACGCGACCACGAAGTCCTCCTCGGTCAGCGCTGACAGGTCGATCTCGACGCCGTCGACCTCGAAGGAGAACACCAGCCTGGTGGTGGTGAAACGGGTGTAGCGCTCGCCCTTGAACGCCGCGTGCGGGGCGAGCGCCGCCATCAGATCCTCGCGACCGGCGACCGGGTAGCCGATCCCTAGATCCAGATCGCTGGTCTCCAGGTTGAGCTGGATCCCGAAGGAGCCGACGTCACGCGGCGTGTGCCCCGTCCAGGACTCGACAAGGTGGGCCGCCTTGGTGCGGACCTGCAGGAGCCGCTCATCCTCCGCGCGTCGTGCCTGCCAGAACGCTTCGGCTCGGCGGAACTCCTCAGCGGCGAAGGACCCAGGGACAGCCCACCCCACGGCCATGATGGCCTCAAGGTCGAGGCTCGTCGCCGGCCCACCCGCAGAGATCGTTTGATCGGTCATCGGGCCAGCGTAGTAACAGCGGCATCGTCCGCCTCGGAAGTTCCCGCATTTCCCACCCGAGGTGGTGCGGCAGTTCCCTGGCCAGGACCGCCTACGCCGACCCGCTGAGCCGCCTGACGCCTCGGGAAGACGAGGTGCTCGACCTCATGACCCAGGGGTTGACCAACGCCTTCACCGCCGAGCGGCTCCACGCCTCCCAGAGTGCCGTCGAGAAGCACGTCAACGCGATCTTCGACAAGCTCGGGCCGCTGCGCGTCATCGGCTACAGCCGCCGGGCCCTGGCCGTGCTGCGCCATCTCGGCTCCTGGCGCCGGACCCCCGCCTACTCGATGATCGAAAACACGGCGGTCGCCCGGGACGCCCCCGGGTCAGAGCCGGAGCTCGTCCTCCTGGGCAGAGGTGAGGTCGCTGGGCCAGAGCCGGTAGACGTTGAGGCGCGTCTCGTAGTACTTGTCCGTCTCGCCGACCCACTGCATGCCGATGCGCCTGGCCGTGCCGGCACCGCGTTCGTTGTTCACCCGCACGACCGCGACGAGCTCGTGGGCACCGATGGAGAAGGCCCATCCGGCCAGGGCGCGGCCGGCCTCGGTGGCGTAGCCGTGACCCCAGAAGTCGGGGGCGAGCTGCCAGCCGATCTCGATGTCCTCCTCGTCAGGCGGCAGGTACCTCAGGGAGAGGCCGCCGATGATCCGCTGGTCGGAGTTGCGGACGATCGCCCAGCGGCCGAGCGGGGGCGTCAGGGTTTCACGGTTGCGTTCCCATGCCTGCAGCGTGGCCCGCATGGCCCCCTCACCGTCGAGCCGGTTCATCGCCGGGGACAGCCACCGGGTGACCTCCGGCGTGCCGTAGATGGCCAGAGCATCGCGGGCGTCCTCGGGACTCCAGTCGCGTACCGTGAGGCGGTCGGTGGTCAGTAACGCCATGGTCTTCCTCTCCCCGGCGAGCGAGCCGGCCGTGCGGCGACGAGAGAACAGCGAGTAGAAGAAAGTGTCGTTTTCTTGCCGGAAATGTCCGATGTGTTGCCCTTGTGAGGGTACGCCCATCTGGCTGCCGCCGACCAGCCGGGTGGGAATTACCTGTTCAGGGATGACGGCCCTGGCCCGGCCTCCGGCCGGGCGCCCCGCGCGGCGGCGGTCAGCCCTCCAGGGCGTACTGCATCACCCGGAGCTTGGCCTGGGCTTCGGCGAGCTCGGACGCGGGGTCGGAGTCGCCCATGATGCCGCACCCGGCGAACAGCCGGGCCCGCGGGCCCTCGATCTGGGCGCAGCGCAGCGCGATCCCCCACTCGCCGTCCCCTCGCGCGTCGATCCAGCCGACAGGACCGGCGTATCCGGCGCGGTCCATGCCCTCAAGCTCGCGGATGACGCCGAGCGCGGCCCCGGTCGGGGTGCCGCCGACGGCGGCGGTCGGGTGCATGGCCGCCACCACGTCCAGGACCGAGATCCCCGCCGACAGCCGCCCGGTCACCGGGCTGGCCAGGTGCTGGACGTTGGGGAGCACCAGGAGTTCGGGCTCCTCGGGGATCTTCAGCTCGGCGCAGAGCGGGTCGAGCGCCTCCCGTACCGACGCGACCGCGCAGACGTGCTCGTAGCGGTCCTTCTCCGAGGAGAACAGGGCCGCGCCGCGTGCCATGTCGTCCGCCCGGTTGCTGCCCCGCGCGATCGTGCCGGCCAGCACCAGGGACTCGACGGTCTCCCCGGTACGCCGGACCAGCAGTTCGGGAGTGGCGCCGACCAACCCCGCACAGGAGAAGGTGTAGCACTCCGGGTAGCGGCCGGCCAGGCGGGCCAGCAACAGGCGGACGTCGATCGCCCGCTCCGCGACGGCGGTCAGGTCGCGGGCGAGCACCGTCTTCTCCAGCCGGCCCGACCTGATCCGCCGGACGGCGCGGGCCACGGCGTGCTCCCACTCCGGCGCGCTCAGACTGCCGTCGCCGTACCGGATCCTGCCCGGGTCGCGGAGCGGGGTGACGGTGTCGAGCCGCTGCTCACCGACGGTGGTCAGCCAGGCGCGGCCGTCGCGGCGGGCGAGGATGGTCCGGGGGACGAGGAGGACCGATCCGCGTGACTCCGGGTCGAAGGTGAACGAGCCGAAGGCGACGGGGCCCGAACCGGGGGTCGTCACGTCGTCGTCGACATCCGCCTCGCCGAAGAGATCCGACAGCCGGTCGCGAGCCCAGTCGAAACGCCGGGGGCCGGGCGGCACCTCCAGGCGCAGGGCCTCGCCCCAGGCCACGAGGCCCTCCCCGCGCCTGACCCAGGCATAGGGCGCGGTCTCCGGCAGTCGTGCGAACAGGTCACCGGGGTCGTCGACGGAGGTGGTCCTCACCACGAGAGGACGGGTTGATCCGAGCGCTACACTCACCCCCGCCACTCTATGCCGGAAACTGAACATGTTCGACGGCGGTTCCCCCCGCCAGCACGGCCGCCACGCGGTGTCAAGAAAACCAAGGCACTCGGTCAACGGAGCCTGCCGCCCTGGCCTGCGGTGATACATCCGAAGCAGACGCGATCTCGCAGCGGAGGTGTCATGCTTCACAGGACTGTGACAGCACTCACAGGGCTGGCCGCCCTGACGGCCGCCTGGACCGTTCCGGCCGGGGCGACACCGGTGGGGCAACCCTGGCGGCCGGTGGTCATGGCCGCGCTCGGAGACTCCATCAGCGCGGGGTTCAACGCCTGCGGGTGGTACGTCACCTGCGCCTCGCGTTCCTGGTCGACCGGCGAGCACCGCGATGTCAGGAGCCACTACCAGAGGCTACGCGCCCTGGACGTGGCACTCGCCGGGCACAACGTGAACCTCGCCGTCCCCGGCTCCACCAGTGCCGACCTGGCCGGGCAGGTGACGCAGGCGGTCGGCCACCGCGCCGACTACGTGACGCTCCTGATCGGCGCCCAGGACGTCTGCGTGTCCGAGGAGCGGCTGATGACCCCCGTGGCCGTCTACGAGAGCCGGGTGGCCGGGGCACTGGCCCTGTTGCGGGCGGGCAGGCCCGACGCCCGGGTGTTCGTGGCGAGCATCCCCGACATCGGACGGCTCTGGCAGACCGGCAGGGACAACCTGGTGGCCCGCGGGTTCTGGGAGGTGGGCCGGATCTGTCCCACCATGCTGGCGCGCCCCACCTCGACGTCGGCGGCCGACCAGGCCCGCCGCGACCGCGTGCGCGCCCGGGTGATCGGTTTCAACGCCGCACTCGCCAGGGTCTGCGCGGCGTACGGCCCGAACTGCCGGTTCGACGGCAATGCGGTGTTCAGGCAGGCGTTCACGCTGAACCACATCAGCAAGTGGGACTTCTTCCACCCCAGCGCCGCGGGCCAGCGGCTGATCGCGGAGAAGACCTACGGCGCGATGCGCGACTGGCTCGCGGAAGAGGCCCCGGAGCCCGTCCTCGCCCCCTGAGCCGGCAGCCCGGGGCGGCCGGTGACAAGCCGCCGCCCCCTTCAGAGCCAGCCGTTGTGCCGGGCGGTGCGGGCGGCCTCGATGCGGTTACGGGTGCCGGTCTTGCCGATCGCGGCGGACAGGTAGTTGCGGACGGTGCTCTCCGACAGGTGCAGCCGCCGCGAGATGTCGGCGATCGTCGCGCCGTCCGCCCCCGCGGCCAGCACGTCCCGCTCACGATCGGTCAGCGGGCTGGCGCCGGTGCTCAGCGCGGCGGCGGCCAGCGCGGGGTCGATCACCTTCTCGCCCGCCAGGACCCGGCGGATCGCCGCGGCGAGATCCTCGACGGGACCGTCCTTGACGAGGAATCCGGCGGCGCCCGCCTCCATCGCCCGGCGCAGGTAGCCGGGCCTGCCGAAGGTGGTCAGGATCAGCACCCGGCAGCCGGGCAGGCGGTCCCGGAGGCCGGCCGCGGCCTCCAGGCCGCTGATCCCCGGCATCTCGACGTCCAGCAGGGCGATGTCGGGACGCGTGTCCAGCGCGGCGGCCACGACCTCGTCGCCCCCGGCGACCGTGGCGACGACCTCGATGTCGTCCTCCAGACCGAGAAGCAGGGCCAGCGCGCTGCGCATCATGCCCTGGTCCTCGGCCAGCAGCACCCTGATCATGAAAGCGTTCCTCCTCGGCGGAAAACCAGCGATCTTGCGGGCGGCGGGCAAGCGATCATGAAAGGTTCCTCCCCGGTGGAAGAGCGCCGATCATGGGAGCGTCACCCTCAGCACGAAGCCGTCGCCGCCGCCGGCCTCCAGCGTTCCGCCGAGCGCGACGACCCGCTCGGTCAGGCCGCGCAGGCCATTGCCCAGGGTGCCCGCGCCGGCCCCCCGGCCGTCGTCACGGATCTCCAGCACCCGGCCCTCCAGGGTGATCTCGCAGGTGCGGGCGGCGCTGTGGCGGACGACATTGGTCACGCCCTCCCGTACGGCCCAGCCCAGCAGGGCGTCGGCCTCCGGCGCGGGGCGGCCCTCGGAGACGGTGACCGTGGCGGCGATGCCCGCGTCGGCCAGTACCGTGCGCGCCGAGGCCAGCTCGGCGGCCAGCCCGCGCCCCCGGTAGCCGCTGACCGCGGCCCGCACCTCGGTGAGCGCCTCCCGGCCGACCGTCTCGATGTCGGCCGCCTGCCGAGCCGCCGCCTCCGCGTCGCGGGGAATCAGCCGCCGTACGGCCTCCGCCTTGACCACCATCATCGACAGGGTGTGCCCGAGCAGGTCGTGCAGGTCGCGGGAGAACCGCAGCCGCTCCTCGGCCACCGCGACCCGGGCCAGCTCCTCCCGGGTCTCCTGGAGCTCGGTGATCACGGAGAAGAGCTTCAGGACGACGCTGACCACCAGGCCGCCGGTGGTCGTTCCCCAGGCGGCCAGGGTGATGCTCGCCCAGCCGGCTCCCGCGCGCCACATCACCGCGGTCAGTGCGAGCGTCAGCACGGTGAGGAGGAGGTAGACGGACCTGCCGCGCAGCACGACCCCGCAGGCGATCGTCATCAGCGGTGCGAGGTAGAACCAGTTCTGCGCCGGCCCGGCCAGCAGCAGGAAGATCACCACCAGCAGCCCGGCCAGGGCCACGGCCGCCGCTCGTCGCCGGCCGCGGAAGGACAGCCGGATGCAGAGCACGTACAGGGTGGCGAAGGCGACGACGCCCAGCGCGGCCGGCGGCGCCGGCCGCACCTGCCCCGCCGCGAGGTCGCTGATCGGGGGATAGGCGATCAGCAGCCACGGATAGAAGGCGAGTTCCCCGGGCCCCTGCCTTCTCAACCTGCCCGACCATTTCCGTCTGGCCGCTCCCAGCCGTTTCGCCTTCTTCGGCCCTTGCGGCCTCTCCCGCTCCGTCACCTCCGGCTTCCCGCTCATCCGGCCACTCCTATCACGCGACTCGCGCGATTCACACCACGCGCCCGGCCCGGCGGTAGGCGTACACCGCCAGGACGCCGAAGGCGACCAGCCAGCCGGTCAGGATCAGCGCCACGCCGGCCCCGGGCGCCTGGCCGAAGGCGATCTTCCGCGCCAGGTCGGCGTAGGTGAAGCTCGGCGTCCACTCCGCGAGCGTCTTCAACCAGGAGGGGAAGCCCTCGGTGGGCAGCCACAGACCTCCGACGATCGCCAGCGCCATGTTGGCCGCGATGTTGAGCACGGCGGCGGTCTGGCCGCTGAACCGGTAGCCGATGGCCAGGCCGAGCAGGGTGAAGGGCAGGGAACCGGCCCAGAGCAGGAGCACGATCGAGACCCACTGCCAGATCTCCAGCCGTACCCCGTTGAGCAGCGCCGCCGACAGGCACACGCCGGCGATCGCGGGCAGTACCACGAGCATGCCGGTGCCCGCCTTACCGGCGATCACCCGTACCGGCGCCAGGGGAGTGACGCGCAGCTGCCGCAGCCAGCCCGCCGTCCTGTCCTCGGCGATGCCGGTGCCGTTGTTGAAAGCCGAGCCGATCGCGCCGAAGGCGGCCATGCTGACCATCACGTGCAGGGCGGCCCAGGTACGGTCGTCGCCCGCTATGCCGAGGTTGGTGAAGATCAGGTACATCACCACGGGCATCGTGAAACCCATGATCACGTATCCCGGGTCGCGGCGGCTTCTGGCGATCTCCAGGCGGATGTAGCCGAGCATCAGGCGTCCACTCCCGTCAGTGCGATGAAGGCGTTCTCGAGCGCGGCGGGGACCACCTCAAGGTCTCGTACGGCTCCGGCCTCGGCCAGCGCCAGGACCGTGGCGTCGGCGTCGCGGGTGCGCAGGCGGGCGCGGTTCCCGTGGATCTCCACGGAGGTGACCCCGGGAAGGCGTTCCAGCAGTGCGACGTCCCCGGCGGTGGCGGTGACGCTGACCGTGGTCAGCGGGACCAGGCGCTTGATCTCCCGGCTGGTGCCGTCGGCCACGATCCGGCCCCTGTCGATCACCACCACCCGGTCGGCGTACTCGTCGGCCTCCTCCAGGTAGTGGGTGGAGAACAGCACGGTCCTGCCGCGCGCGGCGAAGGCACGCATGCTCTCCCAGAACTCCCGCCTGGCCCGGACGTCCAGCGCCGCGGTCGGCTCGTCCAGCAGGATCAGCTCCGGGTCCCCGGCCAGCGCCAGCGCGAAGCGGAGGCGCTGCGCCTGGCCGCCGGAGAGCCGTTCCACCCTGCGGCCGGCCAGCTCCTCCAGCCCCGCGACGGCCATCACCTCCGATAGTGGGAGCGGCGCCCGGTATGTCCCGGAGACGAAGCCGAGCAGCTCGCCGACCGTGGTCCGGGAGACGAGGCCGCCCTCCTGGGGCATCGCCGCCAGCCGCCCACCCCGGATCGCGGCCTCAGGGGCGCCCCCGAACACGCGAACCGTCCCGGAGTCGGCGGCCAGCAGTCCGAGCAGCAGCCCGATGCTGGTCGACTTCCCGACTAGCAGAATAGGTACTACAAGGGCAAAGGGCAGCAAGTCGGGAGGTAATGATCGTGACACGTCTGCTAGAGCGCGGCGCCAGGGCAACGGTGGATTACTGCCGGATCAGCCTGGACAAGTCCGGTTCGGCTGAAGGTGTGGGATCTCAGCACGACGAGAACGAGGATGCTGCCGCTGAACTGGGCGTTGACATCGCGCGGACCTACACCGATAACGACCTTTCAGCGTTCTCCGGCGTCGAGCGGCCTGAGTACAAGCGCCTGCTGTCCGACATGAAGGCCGGGCTGATCGATCTCGTCATCATCTGGCACGCCAACCGGTTACACCGCACGAGCGAGGAGGTTAACGCCTTTATCAAGATCGCACGTGAGCGCGGTGTGCGCCTGTACTCCACTACCAAGGGTGCGTTCTACAACCTGGAGAAGGCATCGGGCCGCAAGGAGTTGCGCGACGACACCAGCGCTGCCGAGTACGAGAGTGAGCACCGAGGCGAACGGGTCACCATCGCGCGCAAGCGGCAGGCACGCCAGGGCGCCTATGGTGGCGGAGTGCGCCCCTACGGGTGGGGAGTAGACAACGGTCGCGTGCGGAGTGTCTGTGTCAACCCCAAGGCCCCGCCGATGGAACGCCGCTACGAAGACCGCACGGTGTTGGACATGACCCAGCACAACCAGGCCGAGGCAGCAGAGATCCGCAGGTGGGCGCGTGAACTACTGTCCGGCGTCACGATGGGTCAGCTCTTGCGTGATCTCGCTAGAAACGGCGTGCCGACAGCAGCACAGACCGATGGCCGCACTCTGCGCAAGAACGGCAAGACGGTTGAGCACAGGGGGTGGGGTTCCAACAGCGTTAGGGCAATCCTCACCCACCCCCGAACCTCTGGTCACATGGTCTACCAGGGCGAGATCATCAGGCGTAACGCCCTGCCCTACATCCTGCCCGAAGACACCCGCCAAGCCCTGATCGCGATGTTCGCCGACCCCAAGCGTAAGACCTCTCCCGGTAACGTCCCACGCTGGCCGGGGAGCCTCATCTACCAGTGCGGACTGTGCAACAACGGCACGACAGTCAGTGCATCCCGCAGGAACGGGCGCATGGTCTACCGGTGCAACGCGCTGGGCCACTGTAGCCAGAGCATCGACGACGTAGACCGGTACGTGCGTAAGGTCATCATCGCCCGGTTGGGCCGTGCCGACTTGGCCGACCTGCTTCCCAACCAGGGCAACCGCCTCAGCGCCGAAGAGATCGCCGACCTTCGCCAAGAGATGGCCGCCCTTGAGCAGCGCAAGCGCGACGCCGCCCGCCGATGGGCACTGTTGAAGATGGATGATGCCGAGTTGGACGAGGCCCGAGCTACCGCCGATGAGCGCATCGAGGAGATCCGGGTCCAGCTACGCGACTCGACCGCAGAAAGCCCGCTAGCCGAATTCCTGCTGACTGACGATGCCGCACAGACTTGGGACGGTCTCACCCTGGGACGGCAGCGGGAAATCTTGAAAATGCTGGTGACGGTCAAGCTCATGCCTACTGGGCGGGGCCGTAGTGAAAAGTCCATCCCGATCACCGACCGAGTGAAGATCACCCCCATTCGCCGGATCGCCCCTACCCTCTCGGCCTGACCCCCGCACGCCAAGGGCGCCCCCACCGGACCACTCCGGCAAGGGCGCCCTTCGGTTCTACCCCCCAGCGTTCAGCAGCAGCGCCAACCGCTCCCGCTCCCGCTCACCCAGCGGGGGCCAGCTACTCACCATCTCCGCTATATACGCGTCCAACCCCTCATCCTCTGCATCCCCCACCGGCTCACTCAGCCGCCTACCACCTCCATAACTCTCCGTATCCGTGACCACGTACCGTGATCACCGCTTGCTCTGCCACCCCGCCGCCGTACCCCACCCACCCGCCCAGGCGTTATCGGTGCTTCGCGCGTCTGCCTCAGCGCGCCCCTCTCGGACGAGCTGATCTATCGGGCGCATCTACCACCCACGTTTGCCGTCCCTTCGACCAGCGCGCCGACATCAACGCCCCTCCTCACCCTCCGCCACCGGCGCGCTGCTACGTCTCGTGGGCAGACCATCCGCCCAATGCCAGGTACGCCTCACGCTCCGGGCCGTGCGACCCACCCACGCCTCAGCCACTCCCGGCCGCTCTGACTCCACCGTGGCCCAATGCGCCACCTGCACCCACGTCGCGCTCAGCGTCCACGTGGCCCCGTCCGTTCCGTCATCCAGGCGCGTCCCGACCTGATACACCGTCACCTTGTCCGGGCCGATCGACTCCGGCGGCCTACCGCCAGCCGGGACATCGCTGTACGCCCCGGTCAGCTTCGCCCGGTCCGAACCGCTCTCTTGAACCCAGCTGAAGACCACCGCCGCCCCCACCAGCAGCGCGATGACCACGAACACCGTCATCAGCGGAAGGTCCGGCTCAGATGACCACGGAGGTACACCCGTGTCCTGCCGTCCTTGCCCGAGAGATAGACCTCCTTGCCACCGTTGTGCAGTGACTCCTTAATGGCCAGATCCACAGCGTTCGCATCAAACGTCTCGATCACGTGCGATTCGCCGCCCAAAGCCCCGACGACGTAGCGATCTGCGGACTGGTCGGCGAAACGAGGCTTAAGAGCGTCGTACCGCTCCGCGCTCTCCGCACGCCACTTGTCGTCTTGCCTGCTCTGATGCCACAGGTAGGCGGGTATGAAGATGGCCAATGCAGCAAAGGCCAGCAGAACATGTGTACCGGTGACACCGGCACCCGCAGCGTGGTGCATAAGAATGTCCTTTCCCTCAGTGGTTGTCTTTGCTGCTGCTGTCACTAGATCCATGAGCCCTCAGCGCTGACTGCCACGACCAGGGATACACGGTCTTGCCCGCCAACTGCCCGTCCTCCCACGTCCACGCCGTACTGATCCGCGCCCCCTGGTCCTCATACACCGCCATAGCCGCCACCCCCGGCGTCTTCGAGGCTTGTCGCCCCCATTCCTCTAACTGTGGCCACGAGACCAACCACTCTTGAACGGCGCTTTCCTCCTCGAATTCCTTCGTGATCGTGCTGGCCGTGATCGTGCTGATCACATAGGGGCGCACCGGCCACGGCACTCCCGACGGCGACGCCCGCTCATGCCTCGCCCCCTGCACCGTCGGACGCCGCCGATCAATCCGCCGGTTCCGAATCCGCCGCGTCATCCACCACCCTGCCAGCATGGCCACAAACACCACGCCCAGCGGGATCAGCAGCACCTCAACCGCGAAAACCTCACCCATCGTGATCAGCCCCCATTTCCTTTCGATTCGATGTCCGCCCGCTTATTCGTAGTGCGTGCGCCGACGCTCCCGCCACACCCGACGTGCCTGCTGCTCTTCCACTAGCTCACGCGCGTCCGAGTCCGACAACCCTTGCTTCTTCCGCCACTCCCTATCACCCCACCACTCCAGCGCCCTACGAACCGAACTGACGAGCATGACCAGCCCGCAGACAATGAACAGCCCCCAGTGAAACCAGGTGAATTTCGCTATGAACTCATCGAAATCGAAGACCACTCGCTACCTTCCTCCCTCTCGATTGACGTGCGTTCATACCTACCGGTTTAGTACGTTCTTTTCACCCCCCAATCAGGACATCGGCATTTCCTGATACAGCCGTTTCGGAATCGTGCGGCGGATCATTCGCCCGCGCCCGTAACCGCTCCAGCTCCGCACGCCAGCGCTGCCGACTGGCCACCTCCCGCAACAGCCCCAGCGCCAGCGACCCCACATCCGCCTCAGCCCACGCCACCCGCCGCCACACATACCGGTGAGCATCCGGCGTCTCATCCAGCCCCAACGCCGCCATCACCCACGAGCGCCGATCCCGCCTGTGATCACCCATCGACTTGCCCGACCACCGCCGCGACACCAGCACCCGCCGCCCGCCATACCCCAGCTGTTCGGCCCGGTGCGCCTTGCCCCGACACCACCCCGGCACCAGCCCCGACACAGCCCCCCTCGGCTGCACGCCGTACCGCAACCAGTTCGAGCAGCTAGGAGAGCACGGCTCATACCGCAGGGCAGTCACCAGCCGCGCCACATGAGCCCGCCGCGCCGCATCCCCGTCCTCACCGCCGGCCACCGTCTCACCGAGACTCTTCGTCAGATACTTCGTCAGGTACCGGACCCGCTGGTCAGCATCCGCCGTCCCAGCCAGCAACCCCTGTACGTCGTGCTGAACACCGAAACGCGCCACATGCAACGGCGCCGCGTCCTCATCGACGCCGAGGCGATCCAGCGCCTCATCCCACGTCGGCAACACCTCACCCGACGCCGGATCGACATAGCCCCCCGCACCCTCCGACCACACCGGCAGACGATCACCCTCATACACCGCCTCATCAGCCGCAGGCCACCACACTTGGTGATACGTCGCCGCGATGACCTGCCGCAGCTCCGCCCGAGGCAGCGTTCCCCGGATCGCCATGTGCAGGTGCGGGGCACCGCGTTTCTGTCCCTCCACCGAGGCGAAGTACTGCACGCTGAACCCGGCCACCCGGCGAAGGTTCTGCACGAACCGATCCACCAGCTTGGAAAAATGCAGCGCATCCCGCGCCGCCCGCCGGTAGTCGTACGTGCCCGGATCGACCGGCACCCCGCCCCGCACCCGCCCATACGACGGCAGCGTAAGTGTGATGAACATCGACGGGCGATACACCCGCCCATCCGGCGCCGCATACGTCCGCCCCACCGTCGTATCCCGCATCGTGCGCCGAGGCAGATCCGGCGCATCCTGCCGCCGCCTGGTCGAGCGCACCCGATGCCCCCGCCCCTGTCCGGCCAGCGCTTCCGCGTCGTACTGCGCCGCCCGCACCTCCGCCGCGCCGATCTCCGCCTCCACGGCCACGATCGCCGCTTCCAGCCCCGCCGTGTCGGCACCCATGCACGCGGCTACCTCCCGCTGTGCCTCCAGGTCCGCCCGCATCTCGACCAGCCACCGCTGACCCTCGCCCGCCTCACCCGGCTCAGCCACCGTGACCGGCCCGCCCGCCCCGGCCGTCGACGGCTCAGCCTCCAGGTGCCAGCCCTCCCGGCACTGCGCCCGCCGCACCTGACGATTCCGCTTCGCACACGGCGGACACTTGGCCTCCAGCCTCGCCCCGCACGGCACGTGCACCATGTCAGCCTGACCAGTGGCGATGTCCACCCGCCGATGCACCAGCGGACGGATACACACCCCGTTCACAGCGGCGATCTGCTCAGCAGCATCCAGAGCCAGGAGCCGCGCATCCCGCAGGACACCCAGCCCCCGCCCCGCCTCAACCTCAACGGTCAAGCGCCCCACCCGTCGTAGTCGTCATACAGGTCAAGCCCGAAGCCCACGCCCTCATCGAGCGCATCGATGCCACCGGCCAGGTACCGCGTACCGCAGGCCCGGCACTCGATCAGCGCGAGCGTCACGTCCTGCCAGAGCTGATCGCTCTCCTCACACGTCGCGCACGCCAGATCATGAAGAACGACGTAGAGAGTCACACAGCCTCCCCGACCACGGAGTACGTGAGCACCATCCGCTTGATCTCCTCATCCGAGACATACGCCGCCCGCACCCGCACCGGGTCAGGGCCGTTCTCCAAGCGCACGTAGGCCACGCCCGCGCCGACGCTGGGGTCTGACGGGTCACGGGCGATCTGGTCGGCCAGCGCCCCCCGATCACGGGCACCGTCACCGAGCACCATGTCCACCTGACCCGGCTCATCCAGGCGCAGCGCGATCCGGTCGGGGAACAGGTTGCGAATGGTCAGCACGTCCTTTCTCGGGTCCTGAAGTGCCGCCATAACCCCGATACCGACCGCGCGGCCCTGCGTGGTCAGCGTCGCCAGCGCCGCCGTGATCCGCAGCTTCAGACCCTTGTCACTCTGGTAGGCCGTCAGGAACGCGATCTCATCGACGATCACCAGGACGAACGGGTCACGGGTCGTCGGCTCGTGAGACCTCCGCACGCCCGCGTACCGGTCCGCCCGCTCCTGCATGACCTCAACGGCCCGCTCCAGCAGCTCCGCGCAGTCCTCCGCCGTCGCCGCGTACCGGTCAAACAGCGCCCGCCCGTAAGACAGCTCCATCCGTTTGGGGTCCAAGGCCCACAGCTCCACCCAGCCCTCACAGGCAGCGGGCAACAACCCCCGGACCACCGACCACAGCCACGACCCCTTACCGGAACCAGTGGCGCCCGCGATCAGCACGTGTGTCCCATGCACCTTGAGCCGGTACGGGCGCCCCCGCTCATCCATCCCGACATCCACCGTCGCCACCTGCGGATACCGAGGGATCGGACGGGCAGGCACCACCCGCGCCAACGCATCCCGGCGCGGGACCGTCAACGTCACCCACCCCGGACGAGGCGAGGAGATCCGGCAGCCCACCGCCCCGAACCCATGCGCCAAGTTCGCTTGCGCGCTCGCGAACTCCTCATCGGACTGCCCATCCAGCATCCGGACCGTCACCCGATCACACCACCGGTCCGAGGTCACCCCCACCAGGTCAGGCAGGTAGGTACGGCCCCGCACCACCCGGCCCAGCCCCGCCACGGACACCACCGCGCGCCAGCGACGCCGATACACCCCCACCAGGCGCAGCCAGCCCACCGCAGGCCACACCAGAACCCGCATCCCCAGCGCAGGCCACAGCCCGGCCCACGTGCTGACCGCGCAGATCAGCGCCCCGACGATGACCACCGTCAGGTACCAGCCCGCCACCGCCACCGACGCCGACACCCCGCCCACCAGCGAACAGACCAGCGGGTGACGCCACACCATCCGCACCAGGCCCACACCCAGCCGCCACACCCACACGGCGATGGTGACGATCGCAGGCGTCTTGACCACCGTCGGCGCCCACACGATCGACGTATCCGGCGTCGTCGAGACGACACTCTGAACTTCCGCCCCCGGTAATTTGCGCAGCACGAACTAAGCCACCCTCTCCGATGACTGGATGAACTCGTGAAATGGGCCATCGCCCCACAACGGCCATGCCGATACAGGGCCGCCGGAATGCTTATTCCGGCGACCCGCACCGATTACTCATTAATTGGAGCGCCGCGCCTCACGCCATCAGCACGCCTATACGCGCACCCGACCGCAGCCAGCCCCACTATGCGCCGCTATGCGGCGTCTTTACCGCCCTTACCCGCGCCGCTACCAGGCCCAGGCAGGGTCACCCCACGCAACCCACGCGCCCGGTAGGAGTACGCGATACGAGCACGGTCACCATCACCGTTGATCCACGGCGTGACCGTCAACTCCTCGAATTCGACCGGCACGAACGGCAGCCCGGCCAGCGACGGCGGAGCCGGGGGAATCACCGGCTCAACAGGCGAAATCACCTTGATCGCGATGGACTTGGCCGCCGCCTTAAGAGTGGGGTCACCGTCCATCACCGGGACCGCCCAGATCAGGTCACCCGTCGCCTTGTCACGCTGCGGAACGGGCCTCTCACGAGTACTCGCCTCGAAATCGAGCACCGGACTTACCTCACCCACGACATAACAGCCGTGGGGGAACACCGCTTGATGGGATACAGGGATCGGACCCTGTAGTGCCAACGCATAACCCCTCTCGTCACCCCGATGAACTTGTACCCGGATAACGAATAAGCACCCCATAAGGTTCCCAAATCACCTATTTGCAGAGCATATCCTTAACGCCCCATTGGGGGCATCCATTACCCGATCTCACTTGATGCTTGACACGGCCTAGGACGGTCTTTCTCCGCTTAGTGGCCCTCCACCCGGGGCGGCGCGACGCCCGGAGGGGTCCCGCGAGACGGCCGCAACGGCAGGCGGTTCTCCTCAATGACGGCCATCTGCGGCCGGGCTGTCCCATGACTTACAAGTCGTTCTCCAGTGCCGGTCTCTAGCGTCATCGTCGACCCTCGTGCCCGAAGCGGTCGAAGAGGGGACGGAGACCGGTACGGCGCAGGGGCGAGCCCAAGCGCGTGAGCGACAAGGAGAAGAGAGATCATGATGGAGCCTGAGGCAGGCCAAGCGATCGCCGTCACACGGATCACCAAGTGCTTGGAGGACGGATCGACCAGCCTCGACCTGTCCGGTCTCGAGCTGAGCACGGTGCCCGAGTCACTCGCCCAGCTCACCTACCTCAAACGGCTCGACCTGCACGGCAACCAGTTGACCGCTCTGCCGGAGTGGCTGGGGAACCTCACCGCCCTCACCGAACTCGACCTGGAGGACAACCCGCTGACCGCTCTGCCCGAGTCGCTGGGGAACCTCAGCGCCCTCACCTGGCTCTACCTGGAGGACAACCAACTGACCGCTCTGCCCGAGTGGCTGGGGAACCTCACCGCCCTCACCGAACTCCATCTGGGCGGCAACCCACTGACTGCTCTGCCCGAGTCGCTGGGGAACCTCACTGCCCTCACCTGGCTCTACCTGCACGGCAACCAGTTGACCGCTCTGCCCGAGTCGCTGGGGAACCTCAGCGCCCTCACCTGCCTCTACCTGGGCGACAACCCACTGACCGCTATGCCCGAGTCGCTGGGGAACCTCACCGCCCTCACCGAACTCAACCTGGGCGACAACCAGTTGACCGCTATGCCCGAGTCGCTGGGGAACCTCATCGCCCTGGAATCGCTCCATCTGGGCGGCAACCAGTTGACTGCTCTGCCCGAGTCGCTGGGGAACCTCATCGCCCTCGAATCGCTCTACCTGGGCGGCAACCAGTTGACTGCTCTGCCCGAGTCGCTGGGGAACCTCATCGCCCTCACCACCCTCGTCCTGGGCCGTAATCGGCTGACCGCTCTGCCCGAGTCGCTGGGGAACCTCATCGCCCTCGAATTGCTCTACCTGGAGGACAACCAGTTGACCGCTCTGCCCGAGTCAGTGGGGAACCTCACCGCCCTGGAATCGCTCCATCTGGGCGGCAACCAGTTGACTGCTCTGCCCGAGTCGCTGGGGAACCTCATCGCCCTCGAACGGCTCTACCTGGGCGGCAACCAGTTGACCGCTCTGCCGGATTCCTTGGGGAACCTCACCGATGCCGCCCGGTTCGGCCCCAATGGTCGCTAACCGATTGCGCTCCCGTACTTCCTGCGCGCCTTAGCCAGGACATCGCCGCGTGATAGCGCTGCTCCACGACACTCAACTCCACCAATGCCATCCCGGCCCCCGAAGCGCAGACAACGCCACGAGCAGGCACAGAAGACGATCAAGGTGTCAAGCATCAAGCGAGGCCAGAGTGTCAACCATCAAGCGAGACAGGACAACGCGAAGCCAGGCCAAGTTGCCGAATTAATCTTATTAAGGTCAAGCAGGCGGCAGCGCTCCGCGCCGCCGCCCGGCGGGGCGTGCCCGTCCCCGCCGCGCGGACATCGAGGCCGGGCATGCGGCCTGGAGGCCGGTCCCGCCCCGCGCCCGCCCAGCGGGGACAGGCAGACCCCGCCGCCCGCCGCACCAATCCACCCGCCGCAGCCAACCGCACCCGCCGACCGTCAACGCGCCGCCGCCGAGGCCCCAGATGACGAAATGACGTACGCCCGCGCAGTACGTCTTATCGGTGACGTACCGATCGCGAGAGGCCGTGACGCCCAACACCCGCCCGCCAAGGCCGCTCCGACCACCGGCCCAACCGCTACGCGGACCCTTCGGGTTCCTTTGGATTGCGCCGGCCGCTCCGCTCCGTGATCTTGAAAAGGCCCCGCGGGCATCATGTAATTGATCTTGCTCGTCTGCTGACACAAAAACAGGAGGGGCGACCGCTGTTCGATCGCCCCTCCCCGTACTCCATCCGGCACCCCGTCCCTGGGGCAGTGCCATTTGCGATGGGAGATACGGGCGAATCACGTCTTCCCCCGTACCTCACACCACCTATGGGGCTCACAACTCCGGCGGGCAACGGGGAGGTCTCCACGAGCGCCCTCAAAACTCAGGAGACCTCCCCGGCCAGGTGCGACGGCCAATCAGCGTGGGGATGGCGCACCGCCGCACCAGCTCAAAGGGTCAGCAGGCCAGCCGGAACCAGACCGCGCGACCTATCTCCGGGTCATGATCAGAGCCCCAGCCGCTGGACAGGCGATGGACCCAGTCCAGGCCCCGCCCGCTGAGACTGTCCTCACCCGCTGGCCGCATCGCGGGAACATTGACCGACGATCCCTCATCGATCACCTCGATGTGGATCACGTCCCTACCCAGCCCCACAGCGACCGTGACCAGCCCCTCAGGGTCAATGCCCGAATCACTGTGCAGGATGCTGTTCGTCACGACCTCGCTGACCAACAGCCTCACCGTCTCCAGGACCTCGCCCGAGAAGCAATGCGGACTCAGCAGATCCACCACCCATCTACGAGCCTGCCCCGCCGACTGCACGTCACCGCTGAAATTGCGAGTACCGACGATGCATAGCCCGTCCCAGCGCTGGAGCATCGCCTCTACCGCGCTGTAGACGTCTTCCCGGCTCACCGCGCCGCCTCGTGGATACGCTGCGCCGCCTTCTCGTCAAGAGCGTCGATCCACTGACTCCGCCCCCACGAGAAGAGCCATCTCCCGCCGCGCATGAGGGCGAACACCCGCAGGTCCCCCACCGTGCGCGGCATCACCACACGCGGTTCGCCGGTCCGGGGGAGTTCCACCGTCGTCTCCGCGCCAAGCAAGCGGAGATCCCAGGCCAGCCGGACAAGATGGATGTACCGGTCCTCCTGCGGATCTTTCACGACTGGTTGCCGTACGACAGCGGATGCTTTGTCCCGCTTCCCTGTCGTCGCTTCACTAGAGCGCCCGGCTCTAGGATGATCCATGGATCGCACCTCCAGCGTGCGGTCAAGGACCCGTCCAGTGCGCAATCACTGAGGCGGGTCCGCTCTTTTATGAGCCTGGATGAGAACGAGGGCTACGCCATGCCTCTAGTGCAGACAGGAGGAGCATCGCGACTCTTGAGCGCAAGCCGTAGCCCCTGCTGTACGGAGTGGAGAAGCACTCATAAGGAGATCATCGCTGCGGGCATTGGCCCTAGTTAATGCCGTAGCACTGGCAGCACTGGGATTATTCTTCTCGCGAATATCTGTGCGGTAGCACTTCCGCGCCTAACCTAACGTTATGAGACAGGACCAAGGCCGTCCCTCGCTTCAGTTCTGGTCCACACCCGCCGTAGCAGCCGCTCTCGCGGAGTGCGACATTCCCGCCGTCCTCGCTGAGGTGCAGCGGGTCAACGGATGGACGCAGGGCCAACTAGCCGAGGCGGTCGGCTACTCCCAGAGCTGGGTTTCTAAAGTGCTGCGGAATCGTCAGCCGCTCACGGTGGACCAGGTCCGGGAAATATCAGTCCGAATCGGACTTCCACTTCATTTGCTCCGATTCGGCGCCCGAGGGGATGACGATCCAACGAAACGCAGAGACTTCGGCAAGGCAGTAGCTTTCACGGCTCTCGCAGCCCTACCCCTGCCTAAACGTGCGGAGGTAGACGAAACCACCGCACCCGCTTTGACCAGCATCACCGGCGCTCAACGACGCCTAGAGGCAACGACGCCCGCTAATGAGCTAGCCCGAGGAGCCGTAGCCCATGTGAATCTGGCGAACCGTGTCCTCGGACGCGCTGCCCAGTCCGACTTCGCCAGTGACATCCGTGCAGTGATGAGCGAAGCCGCTGGTTTCGCCGCATGGCTTCATGCCGACATGCACGACATCGGCACCTCGCGCACCTACTACCGTTTGGCGATCGACAGCGCCCGCCAGGCCGAACACTCCCTGTTGGCGGCTTACATGATCGGCAGTCTGGCCGCCTTCGAGATCGACGCCGATGATCCCATGTTGGCGCTAGACCTACTCGCCCAAGCGCGTAGGGAACTAGGTGAACAGCCACCGGCAACCGCGCGAGCATGGCTGTACAGCATTGAGGCACTCGGCCACGCGACCGCCCATGACGCCCCCGCCGCTGTAGCCGCGTTACGAGAGGCTGAATCCGCAGTGATTGCCAGCGAACGGGCAGCAGCACCGCCGTGGCCTTGGGTCTTCCCGTTCGATGATGCGAAACTCGCGGGCTATCGCGCACTGGTCATGGTGCGACTCGGCCGCGCAGGCGAAGCCGTGGCCGCGTTCGCTGAGTCGTTGTCATCGGTCCAACCAGCCATCAAGCAACGTGGAGTGCTCATGACTGAGATCGCCACTGCCAAGGCCATGTCCGGGGACTATGACGAGGCTTTTCACCTGGTATCAAACGCCCTGACGGTAGGGATCACCTACGGCTCAGAGCGGATCATCCAACGTGCTAGACGGTTCCGCCGAACCTATGGCGGTCCAATGACAGGTAGCGCCCGCGCGTTCGACGAGCGTCTTCGCGCGACTCTCCTATAGAAAGAAGGCCATGATCCGTATCGCCGTCTCCGGACACCGGGGCCTTTCCCCCGCGATCACTACCCTGATCGACGACGCTATTCGCTCACTGCTTGCCGAACATGCCCCTACGATCACGGGCCTGTCATGTCTCGCGGACGGAGCTGATCAGATTTTCGCCCGAGCCGTCATCGACCTAGGCGGAGTGCTGGAGGTCGTGACCCCCGCCAGACAGTACCGGGAAGGACTACCCGTCGAGGCGCACCAGGAGTACGACGCGTTACTCGCCAGAGCCAAGCAGGTTCACGCCATGGATTTCATCGAGTCCACATCTGAGTCACACATGGTGGCCAGCCGTTTCATGCTTGATCACGCTGACGAGCTACTCGCCGTCTGGGACGGCAAGCCTGCCAGGGCATACGGCGGAACGGCAGATGTCGTAGCTGAAGCCAGAGAGCGAGGGCTGAAGATTCATGTCATCTGGCCTGAAGGGGCTCAGCGCTGACGGCTACGTCTGTTCGGTCTACACGGCCCGCTCCGCGCGCCGATTCGCGTGGCGCGTGCGGGTGGGCGCCCCCGCCGCCCCATTGTCCGGGGCTCCCGGAACCCGTCAAGCACGGCTGTGACCGTAGGACAACCAGCGCACCTGGAAGGTCACCGGGGACAGGTACACGCAAAGCCGCCCTTGACAGAACCCGGTCGCAGTCCCGGTGTCGGCAGCTATGGGGGTTGGGGGGAGATGTGGGACCCCACATGGTGCCGACCGTTCCGAAGAGTTGGACCTAGACAGCGAGCCGACGCATCCGGCAGGGGAGCGCCCTAGGCAACTGGCATGGAAAGGTCCCCGTAAGGCCCCTTGACCTGCGGAAGCCTACAACGATCCGACTACAAAGAGAGCCCTAACTTGATAGTCGGCTTGCCCGCGCCGTTGGGGCCGAGCAGGGCGACGGTCTGCCCGGCGGGGATGTCGAGGCTGAGGTCGTCCACGGCGCGTACCGCCCCGAAACGTTTGGTCACGTTCTTGAGTGACACCGCGTCATTCGTCATGCGAAAGACGCTACGGAGGGCGCGGGATCCCAGGTAGATCCATCGATCCAGGGCTGCCCGGGACAAATGTCACCCCTCGGTGCCCGCGGAATTCCCGGCCCGTCACCGGAACCGCAGCGTGGAGGCCCCCGGTGTGCACGGCGGGCCTCCACGAGCCCTGTCGTGGGGGCATCGGGCGGAGCGTGCCGGCCGCTCTCAGCCTCGCCCACCCGTTCCTGTTCCCACCCCGCCCCGTCAGGCTTTCGTCTCAGACCGCCAGCGCGGCGAGCGCCGCCGCGGTCTCCTCCGGCTTGGAGAACATCGGCCAGTGGCCGGTGGGCACCGAGGCGAAGCTCCACTCGGGCCCGGCGAGCGCCGCGAAGAACGGGTGACCGGCGGCGATCATGGCGTGCACCTGCTCCAGCGGGAACGAGCACGTGATGAGCGTCTTGGGCAGCGCGTCCGCGCCGCCCTTGAGCGCCAGGGGCTGGGTCATCATCCCGTACGGCTGCGGGGTCGCGCGGGAGACGAACCACTCCCGCTCGGTCTCGCCCAGCCCCTCCAGGCTGGCCCCGGCCCGCTCCTGCTCCTCCCAGGACGGGAGCGGGTAGCCCACCCCGTCGCCCTGCTCGGCGACCCGCTTCTCGATGAACGCCCGCCACTCGGGCTCGGTGGCGTCCAACTGGGTCATGCCGTCGGCCAGCGGACCGCTGTCGAGGTAGACGATCCGGGCGACGCGCTCGGGAATCCGGTCGGCCGCGCCGGTGACCGGCGCGCCGGCCCCACTGTGGGCGACGAGGATCACCTCGTTCAGGTCCGCGAAGACGACCGTGTTGACGATGTCCTGGATGTGGGTCTCCAGGTCGACCCCGGGGCCTGCCAGGTGCGCTCTGTCGCCGAGCCCGGTGAGCGTGACCGGGTGGACCTCGTGCCCGGCCTCGCGCAGCGGCCGGGTGACCTTCTCCCAGGCCCACGCGCCCAGCCAGAAACCGGGAACCAGTAGGTAAGTACTCATATCTCTGCTCTCCTTCGTTCGCCTGGTTTGACCCTAGAATCGAATCCGGACAGTATCGGTCCTGATTTTTGAGGAGAATTCGAATGACCGCCGCGAGGGTCCTCGCGCTGCTGGAGTTGCTGCAGGCCGCCCCCGGCCTGACCGGCCCCGAACTCGCCGCCAGGCTGGAGGTGGACGAGCGCACGGTGCGCCGCTACGCGGTGCGGCTGTCGGAGCTCGGCGTGCCGGTCTCGGCCGAGCGGGGCCGCCACGGCGGCTACCGGCTGCTGCCCGGCTACAAGCTGCCGCCGCTGATGCTCACCGACGACGAGGCCACCGCGGTGGTGCTGGGGCTGCTGGCCGGACGGCGGACCGGGCTGGCGGTGGGGGAGACGGCCACCGAGAGCGCCCTGGCCAAGATCCAGCGGGTGCTCCCAGGGCCGCTGCGCGAGCGCGTCGACGCGATCTCGGAGACGCTGGGCCACACCGGCGTCGCGACGCGGGCACCCGCCCCGAAGGCGGGCCCGCTACTCGCCCTCGCCGACGCCGCCCGTCGCCGGGTCACCGTCCGGCTGGCCTACCGCTCCTGGCGTGGCGATGCCTCGACGCGCGATCTGGACCCGTACGGCATCGTCTTCCACTCCGGCCGCTGGTACGTCACGGGCCTCGACCACGACAGCGGGGAGATCAGGACCTTCAGGGTGGACCGGGTGACGGGCGCCGCGCGCACCGAGCGGAGGTTCTCGGCCCCGGACGGCTTCGACCCGGTCGCGCACGTGGTCGGATCGCTGTCGGCGGTGCCCTACCGCTACGAGGTCAGGGTGCTGCTGGAGGCCACGCTGGCGGAGGCCGCCGCCCGGATCCCCGCCTCCACGGCGACCCTGGCCGAGACCTCCGCCGGGGTGCTGCTGGCCACCAGGGCCGACCGGCTGGCCGGGATGGCCCAGATGCTCGCCGGCCTCGGCTGGCCGTTCACCGTCATCACCCCCGCCGAACTACGCGACGAGATCAGAGCCCTCGCCGCCCGCCTCCTCGCCTCCGCAGCCGTCACCCCGCCCTGACCTCGGCGCTTCGCGGCATCCCGCCGAGGAGACCGGCTGGCCGCACCGACCGCGATCCGGTCACCGGGATAGTTGCTTTTGGAATTCTCCGTCTGCGGGCGGAGGAGGATGTCAGGAATGACGAAAGGCGATCATGTTGATCAGAGCGGCGCAGGTGGTCGAGGCGGACCTCCTGAGCGAGCTGGCGGTTCGATCCAAGGCGCACTGGGGCTACGACGAGGCATTCATCAGGTACCTCCAGCGTGGATACCCCCGCCTTCGGGCGGGGGAGGAAACGCGGCACGGTGCCGCGCTTCTGGGTGGGTGGTGTAGCCGTAGCCGTCGGCTCGTTGGAGCAGGTGGACGTGGCGGTGGCCGATTCCCTGCACGGTGCCGTGCCGGGTGGTGATGTTGAAACTGCCGGTGCTGCGGACCGCGACCCGTCCGGCGT
>NZ_JBEOZN010000102.1:0-38433 GCF_040298085.1 Streptosporangium sp. NPDC001681
GCCCGCGACGCCCGGTAGAGGGCGTCGATGATGGGCTCGTCGACCAGGGAGTTCGTCTTCATCCTGATGCCGGCGGGACGGCCCGCCTCCTGATGGGAGATCTCCCGCTCGATCCTGGCCAGCAGGCCGCCGCGCAGGGAGTGCGGGGCGACCAGCAGCCGCCGGTAGGCCGAGTGGTTGGAGTAGCCGGTCAGGTGGATGAACAGGTCTGTGACATCCTCGCCGACCAGCCGGTCGGCGGTGAGCAGGCCCAGATCCTCGTACAGCCTGGCGGTCTTGGGGTTGTAGTTGCCCGTGCCGATGTGGCAGTAGCTGCGCAGCTCGCCCGAGACCTCCTGCCGCACCACCAGGGCGAGCTTGCAGTGGGTCTTCAGCCCCACGACGCCGTAGACCACGTGGCATCCGGCGCGCTCCAGCTTGCGCGCCCAGGTGATGTTGGCGTGCTCGTCGAACCTGGCCTTGATCTCCACGACCACGACCACCTGCTTGCCCGCCTCGGCGGCGTCGATCAACGCGTCCACGATCGGTGAGTCGCCGCTGGTGCGGTAGAGGGTCTGCTTGATGGCCAGCACGTTCGGGTCGGCGGCGGCCTGCTCGATGAACCGTTGCACGCTCGTGGAGAACGAGTCGTACGGGTGGTGCAGCAGCACGTCCCGCTCGCGCAGCACCGCGAAGATGTCGTCCTCGACGTGCACCACCTCCGCGGGCACGAACGGGCGGAAGGTCAGCTCGCCCCGGTCGAGGTCGGCGATCGCGTGCAGCCCGGTCAGGTCCAGCGGCCCCGGCAGCCGGCAGATCTCGTGCTCGGCCACTCCCAGCTCGTCCACCAGCAGGTCCAGCACCTCGGGGGTGATGGTGTCCTCGACCTCCAGCCGGACCGGAGGGCCGAAGCGGCGCTTGAGAAGCTCGCGTTCCAAGGCCTGCATGAGGTTCTCGGTGACGTCCTCGTCGACGTCCAGGTCCTCGTTACGGGTCACCCGGAAGGCATGGTGCTCGACGATCTCCATACCTTTGAAAAGCTGCCCCAGGTGAGCGGCGATGACATCTTCCAGCGGGACGAAACGGTTCATGGACGCCGTGACGAAGCGGGGAAGCCGGCTGGGCACCTTGACCCGGGCGAAGACCGTGTTGCCGGTCGAGGGGTTGCGGACGGTGACGGCCAGGTTCAGCGAGAGTCCCGAGATGTACGGGAAGGGGTGGGCGGGGTCGACGGCCAGCGGCGTCAGCACCGGCCTGATCCGCTCCCTGAAGAGCTTGCGCATCTCGGTGCGCTCGTCGCGGCCGAGGTCGTCCCAGCGCACGATCTCGATGCCCTCGGCGCTCAGCTGCGGGCGGATCCGCTCGTAGAAGCAGGCCGACTGCCGCAGCGCGAGGTCGTTGGCGATCGCCGCGATCCTGGGCAGTTCCTCGCGGGGTTTCAAACCGCTCTTCGTGCGGAGCAGGAGGCCGGTGGCCATCCGCCGTTTCAGCCCGGCCACCCGTACCCGGAAGAACTCGTCCAGGTTGCTGGCGAAGATGGCAAGGAACCGCACTCTCTCCAGCAGCGGCAGGGACGGATCCTCCGCCATCTCCAGAACCCGTTGGTTGAACTGGAGCCAGCTCTCCTCCCGGTTGAGGAAGCGCTCCTGCGGGAGAGGAAGTCCGTCGGGGGTGGAACGGGCGAGTTCAGCGGACATATGACCAGAATGCCCGCTTTTGTTGAACAGAACGTTAATTTCGTCTCAACGGGCGCTGTTGTTTACTCACTTGGCTCAAGCTTTTCCCTCTCTTCACCAACGAGTTTCGCTCGCTTGACGGCCTCGCGTTCGGCGGCCCTGGCCTCGCGGAGCATCACCTTCTCCAGCTCCTTCATCTCCCGCTCGCGGGCCCGCTCCTGCTCCCTCAGCAGTCGCTGCTGCTCCTTCTGCTCCCGCTCGCGCGCCTTCTCCAGCTCCCGCTGCTCGCGGAGCCGGACCTTCTCCTGCTCCCTGGCCAGCTTCTCGGCCTCGCGCTGTTCGCGCTCGCGCAGCTTCTCCTGTTCCTTCTGCGCCCGCTCACGGGCCTTCTCCTGCTCCCGTAGCTCCTTTTCGGTCGGGGGTGAGGGTGGCTGAGGCGCGGGCGACCGTGATCCCGCCGAGCGCGATCCCGGTGGATGGGGGCCGGCGTCGGCCGGGCGCTGCGGCGCCTGGGCGAGCCGCTGCCCCAGGCCGCGGGAGGAGGCGGTGAGCCGAGGGCTCGGGTCCAGCCCGGTCAGGCCGTTCCAGGCCAGGTTGACCAGGTGCGCGGCGACCTCCTCGCGCGACGGCCTGCGCACGTCCAGCCACCACTGGCCGGTCAGCGCGACCATGCCGACCAGCATCTGGGCGTACATGGGGGCCAGCTTGGGGTCATAGCCCCGTTCGACGAACTCGTCGACCATGACGTCCTCGACCTGGCTGGCGATGTCGTTGATCAGACTGGCGAACGTGCCGGTCCCCGAGGCGGCGTGCGAGTCGCGAACGAGGATGCGGAAACCCTCGCTGTTCTCCTCCACGTAGGCCAGCAGGGCCAGGGCCGCCCGCTCCAGCTTGATCAGCGAGTGCGAGGCGGACAGGGCCTCGGTCACCATGATCAACAGCTTCTGCATCTCCCGGTCGATGACGACCGCGTACACGCCCTCCTTACCGCCGAAGTGCTCGTAGACCACCGGCTTGGAGACGTTGGCGGTCGCCGCGATCTCCTCGACCGATGTGCCGTCGAACCCTTTCTCCGCGAACAGGGTCCTGCTGATCTGGATCAGCTGTTCCCGGCGTTCCTTACCTGACATCCGCCGTCGGGGTTCGCTCACGGTTCTAATAATGCTGCTCCGGGGTGTCGAATGCGACGCGAGTCAATGGCGACGCGTGCCATTGGCGACGCTGACGCGTCGCGGTGAGGCCGCTCTTGTCCGGCTCCTTCCCTCGTCTAGGGAGGTCGCTCGTTCCTCGCGAGTTGCCGGCGACGCTAACGCGTCGCGGTTCGGCCGCTCTTGTCCGGCTTCTTCCCTCGTCGAGGAAGGTCGCTCGTTCCTCGCAACCTCCCTCTCCTCAGTCCAGTCCCCGGCGCGGCCTCACGGCCCTGCTCTCCTCAGTCCAGTCGCCGGCGCGGCCTCACGGGTAGTCCCTCGGGGACGGGACCTGGGGCACGTCCCTGGGGTGCTTCCTGGGTGGGCGGCCTCACGAGAGTCCCCGGGGGGAGGGGACAGGGCCCCGGGGAGGGAGAAAGGGAGTGCTGGAGGGCGTTCAGGCGGCGATGCGTTTGGCGGCCAGGCGTTCGGGGGTGGGCCAGCGGACGTCGTAGGCCCAACCGGCCTTCTCGAACCAGCGGATGACGCCGGCGCTGAGGTCGATCTGCCCCTTCAGCACGCCGTGCCGGGCGCAGGTGGGGTCGGAGTGGTGCAGGTTGTGCCAGGACTCGCCGAAGGAGGGGATGGCCAGCCACCACACGTTGCGGGACTTGTCGCGTGATTCGAAGACCTCCTCGCCGAAGACGTGGCAGATGGAGTTGATCGACCAGGTCACATGGTGCAGCAGGCCGACCCTGACCAGGGTGCCCCAGAAGAAACCGGTGGCCATGCCCCACCACGACCAGGTCAGCAGGCCGCCCAGCAGGGCGGGCATGACTATCGTGGTGATCGCCAGGACCGGGAAGAACTTGTGCAGCTTGATGATGTCCGGGTCCTTGACCAGGTCGGGGGCGTACTTCTCGCGGTTGGCCCGATCGGCCTCGAACAGCCAGCCCATGTGCGCCCAGAGCAGGCCCTTGGACACGGCCACGAAGCCGGTGCCGAAGCGCCACGGTGAGTGCGGGTCGCCCTCCTTGTCGGAGAACTTGTGGTGCTTGCGATGGGTGGCCACCCAGTCGAGCACCGACATCTCCATCGAGAGGCTGCCCGCGATGCCCAGCGCGATCTTCAGCGGGCGCTTGGCCTTGAACGAGCCGTGCGTGAAGTGGCGGTGCAGGCCGACGGTGACACCAAGCCCGGTGACCACGTAGAAGACCGCCGCGATCACGATGTCGGACCAGCCGAGTCCCCAGCCCCAGGCGAACGGGATGGCCGCGGCCAGGGCGATCAGCGGGGCACCGACGACCACCCCGAAGGTGATGATCTCGGGCAGTGTTTTCGGCTCTGGGTCTACGTCGGGTTTGGGGCCCGGAGCAGGGCGTTCTTCGATGACGGTCATGCGCTACCTCGCGGTGGCTCGGAAAAAGGCAAGGATTCACGTGCGGCTACGCCACCGTAACCTACGCCATCGTAAGTTAGGAATCCCTAAGCACCAAGTGTGTGGAAGCTGACCCTCTGGGGCTGGCGCCGTAGCGGCTTTGTAATCTGTTCTACCCGCGTCTGACCTGCCAAACGACGGGTTCTCCAGGCTCGTTGCCGGGGCCGCTCGACTTCGTGAGCACGACGGCTTTCAAACGGCGCGCGTTCGGCGCCGCGGGCTCTGTATCGTAGGGGTGCCAGGCGTGCGGGGGTCGCCCCTGCTGTCTGGCCGATCCGGCATTGGGTAATTGGCAGCCCGCAAGGTTTTGGTCCTTGTTGTCCAGGTTCGAGTCCTGGTGCCGGAGCCGTCTCTTATGTCTGCTTTATTGGCTCGGCTAGTCGGCTGGGTGGGTTCCCGAACGGGAAGGTATCCTCACGTTGTCGAGCAGGTGACGGTGCAATGCCCTGGGGGTGGATGTCCGTCATCGTGCTCCGTCATGTCTCAGCCGCGACGCCGAGGGAGCCTCGTCCGTGAGTGTGCCGCGCCCGGCCGCCGTGATTGTCCTTGCCGCAGGCGAGGGCACCCGGATGAAGTCGAGAACACCAAAGATCCTTCATGAACTGTGCGGCCGTACCCTGGTCGACCATATGCTCGCCGCCGCAAGAGGGCTCGAACCCGAGCGGCTCATCGTTGTCATCGGCCACGAACGGGAGCGGGTCCAGGCGCATCTGGCCGACACCGGCCCCGACGCGCAGGTCGTCGTCCAGACCGAGCAGAAGGGCACCGGTCACGCCGTCCGTACCGTCCTGGAGACGGTGGGCACCATCGGCGGCACCGTCCTGGTGACCTATGGCGACACGCCGCTGCTGCGCTCCGAGACCCTCGCGGCCCTGCTCGAACGGCACGGCGAGGACGGCAACGCCGTCACCGTGCTGACGGCCGAGGTTCCCGACCCGTACGGCTACGGCCGGATCATCCGCGACGCCTCGGGGGCGGTCCTGGAGATCGTCGAGGAGAAGGACGCCGACCCCGCGCAGCGGGCGATCAAAGAGATGAACTCCGGCGTCTACGCCTTCGACGGGTCCCTGCTGGCCGACGCGGTCAAGCGAGTGTCCACCTCCAACGCCCAGGGCGAGGAGTACCTCACGGACGTCCTCGCGATCCTGCGCCAGGACGGCCACCGGGTCGGCGCCCACGTCGCGGCCGACTACGTGGAGGTGGAGGGCGTCAACGACCGCGTACAGCTCGCCTTCGCCCGCCAGGTTCTCAACGCGCGCCTGCTGGAGACGCACATGCGGGCCGGGGTGACCGTGGTCGACCCGGCCAGCACCTGGATCGATGTGGACGTCACCCTCGAACAGGACGTGGTGATCCACCCCGGTACCCAGCTGCACGGCCGTACGGCGGTCGCCGAGGGCGCCGAGGTCGGTCCCGCCAGCACGCTGACCGACACCGTCGTCGGCGAGGGGGCGCTGGTGCGCAACGCCGTCTGCACCGAGGCCGTGATCGGCCCCGAGGCCCTGGTCGGGCCGTACGCCTATTTGCGCCCGGGCACCGTGCTGGCGCGCAAGGCCAAGGCCGGAACGTACGTCGAGATGAAGAACGCCCAGGTCGGAGAGGGTGCGAAGGTTCCGCACCTGAGCTATGTGGGTGACGCGACGATCGGCGCCGGCGCCAACATCGGCGCCTCGGCGATCTTCGTCAACTATGACGGGGTCAACAAGCATCACACGACGGTGGGCGAGCACGCCTTCGTCGGATGCGACACCATGCTCGTCGCGCCGGTCAACATCGGCGACGGCGCATATACGGCCGCGGGTTCGGTCATCGACGGAGATGTCCCGGCAGGGAGCATCGGGGTGGCCCGCGGACGGCAACGCAATATCGAAGGGTGGGTCGTGCGCAGGCGCGCGGGCACCAGATCGGCTCAGGCGGCGCTGAAGGCCGCCGAGTCGGAGAAACAGCAGGGGAGCCAGACGTGAGTGAGCGGAGCGAGCGGCCCGGTGGGCGCGGCGTCGCGCGGACATCGATGTGCTCTCCGGCGAGGGGGACGGCATGAGCGGCATCAAGCAGACCGGCGAGAAGAACCTGATGTTCTTCTCCGGGCGGGCGCATCCGGAGCTGGCGGACGAGGTGGCGAGTCACCTCGGAGTCGACGCGGCACCGACCACGCTGCGGGACTTCGCCAACGGGGAGATCTACGCCCGCTACCAGGAGTCGGTCCGTGGCTGTGACGCGTTCGTCATGCAGAGCCACACCGGGCCGATCAACCAGTGGATCATGGAGCAGTTGATCATGGTGGACGCGCTCAAGCGCGCCTCCGCCAAGCGGATCACCGTGATCATGCCGTTCTACGGCTACGCCCGCCAGGACAAGAAGGGCCGGGGCCGCGAGCCCATCACCGCCCGGCTGATGGCCGACATGTTCAAGACGGCCGGCGCCGACCGGCTGATGTCGATCGACTTGCACACCTCCCAGATCCAGGGCTTCTTCGACGGCCCGGTGGACCACCTGTTCGCCATGCCCGTCCTGGTCAACTACCTCAAGGACAAGCTCGACCTGGACACGACCACGATCGTCTCACCCGACACCGGGCGGGTGCGGCTCTCGGAGCGCTGGGCCGACACGCTGGGCACCCCGCTGGCCTTCATCCACAAGCGCCGCGACCTCGACGTGGCCAACCAGGTGAAGGTGAGCGAGGTCGTCGGCCGGGTGAAGGGCCGGACCTGTGTGCTGATCGACGACATGATCGACACCGCGGGCACGATCTGCAAGGCGGCCGACGCCCTCTACGAGCAGGGCGCCACCAACGTGGTCGTGGCGGCCACCCACGCGGTCTTCTCCGACCCCGCGGTCGACCGGCTGAAGAACTCCAGGGTCTCCGAGGTCATCGTCACCAACACGTTGCCGCTCCCCGAGGACAAGAGGTTCGACAAGCTCACGGTCCTGTCGATCGCCCCGCTGATCGCCCGGGCCATCACCGAGGTCTTCAGCGACGGCTCAGTGACCAGCCTCTTCGAAGGCGACAGTTAAAGCTCCACCCCCTCCCCGCTGAACACCCCCACCTCTTTCCCTTCTCCTTCCCCCCGGGTTCACATTTCTCGGGGGGCTTCCATGCGCCCCGCTCTTGACCCGCCCTCAAGAAGGGCAATGGGACGTGCCCCTCACCCCCTTTGAGGGACTACCCGTGAGGCCGCGCCGGCGACTGGACTGAGGAGAGCGGGCCGTGAGGTCGCGCCGGGGACTGGACTGAGGAGAGCGGGGTCGTGAGGTACGAGCGACCCCGGTCGACGAGGGAAGGAGCCGGGTAAGAGCGGCCGAACCGCGACGCGCCGGCGTCGCCGGCAACTCGTGAGGTACGAGCGGCCCCGGTCGACGAGGGAAGGAGCCGGGTCCCAGCGGCCGAACCGCGACGCGTTAGCGTCGCAATAAGCACGGTAGGCTTATCAGGTTGCGTTCGTAACGCCTTCCGCTAGGGCGGGTGAGGGGGAACGCATCTTCCGATTCTCGAGATCCCTAGGAGATCAGTTATGTCCGAAGTGGTAATCACCACCGAGCTCCGCGACAAGTTCGGCAAGGGCGCCGCCCGCAAGATCCGTCGCGAGGACAAGGTGCCCGTCGTCCTCTACGGACACGGCTCCGAGCCGAGGCACCTGTCCCTGCCGGGTCACGAGCTGCTGCTCGCCCTGCGTACGCCGAACGTGCTGATCCGCCTTGAGGGTGCGGTCGACGAGCTCGCGCTGCCCAAGGGCGTCCAGCGCGACCCGATCAAGGGCTTCCTTGAGCACGTCGACCTCCTGCTCGTCAGGCGCGGCGAGAAGGTCACCGTCGACATTCCCGTCATCGTGACCGGTGAGGTCGCCGACGGCATCCTCGACCAGCAGCTCGTCTCCGTCTCGGTCGAGACCGAGGCCACCCACATCCCCGAGGGCGTCGAGGTCGACGTCGAGGGCCTGGAGGTCGGCACCCAGATCACCACCGCCGACCTGAAGCTGCCCAAGGGCACGACCCTCGCCGCCGACCCCGAGGCGCTGGTCCTGATCATCTCCGCGGCCCCGACCGCCGAGCCGGCGGCCGAGGGCGAGGCCGCCGAGGCCGCTCCGGCCGGGGGCGAGGCCGCCGAGGGTGCCGAGAGCGCCGAGTAGTTTTCTCTGCTAGATCTGTCAGGGCGGCCCGGTCCCGGGCCGCCCTGACGCGCGTATGAAGGGGATGCCGATCGTGGACCGCTGGTTGGTCGTGGGCCTGGGAAACCCCGGGCCGGAGTACGTAGGAAACCGGCACAACGCGGGGTTCATGGTCCTGGACGAGTTGGCCGCGCGCGCCGGTGGGCGGTTCAAGGCGCACAGGTCGCGCTCGGAGGTGCTGGAGGGCCGCCTGGCGGGTGTCCCCGCGGTGCTGGCCAAGCCGCTGTCCTTCATGAACCTGTCCGGCGGACCGGTCAAGGCCCTGGCCGACTTCTACAAGGTCGACCCGGCCCGGGTGATCGTGGTCCACGACGAGCTGGACATCCCGTACGGCGCGCTGAGGGCCAAGCTGGGCGGCGGCGACAACGGTCACAACGGGCTGAAGTCGATCACCAAGTCGCTGGCGACCAAGGACTACCTGCGGGTGCGGTTCGGCATCGGCCGCCCGCCGGGCCGGATGGACGCCGCGAGCTATGTCCTGCGTGACTTCGCCACCGCCGAGCGCAAGGATCTCGGGTTCCTGGTCGACCGTGCGGCCGACGTGGTGGAGTCGCTGATCAGGGTCGGCCTGGAGCCGACCCAGAACGCCTTCCACGCCGGCGACCTGAACATCTCAGGACCTCCTCGCTAGCGACGCTGTGTTGATTGCGACGCTAACGCGTCGCGGTGAGGCCGCGTGTTGATTGCGACGCTAACGCGTCGCGGTTCGGCCGCGTGTTGATTGCGACGCTAACGCGTCGCGGTTCGGCCGCTCTTATCCGGCTCCTTCCCTCGTCGACCGGGGTCGCTCGTTCCTCGCGACCCCGCTCTCCTCAGTCCAGTCGCCGGCGCGGCCTCACGGGTAGTCCCTCGGGGACGGAGCGCGGGCTCGTCCTCATGATGCTTCCTGGGGCGACTGGCCGGCGCGTTCTCGCGGGGAGTCCCTCAGGGAAGGCCTCTTGGAGGCGTCTTCGGGGTGTGGCCGCGGCTTCACGGGGCTTCTCGGTCCGGCGACGGATGTGGGGTCAGGGCCATCAGGTTCTGGAGGAGTTCGGCCTGCTCGATGGCGTCGTCCAGGGCGTTGTGCGTGTGCGGTCGCTGGGAGAGCAGGTGCCTGGGCATCTGCCGCTTGGTCGCCCAGCCGATCGGCACTCCCGCCTTGGCCGCGTACAGCGTCTTCATGTCGATGCAGCGCGAGTGCCCGAACGGTGAGGCACCGGCGAATCGCATGAAGTACCAATAAATCCACATCCAGTCGTAGGAGAGTGGGTAGGCCGCCAGCACCGGTGCGCTGTTCCCGCACGCGTCGCGGATCCACGCGGTGGCCTCCCGCATCGCCTCGGCCGGGTCGCGGCCCTCGCGGATCAGCGTCTCCCGGTCAAGCCCGCTCACGGCGAGCGCCTCGGGCACATGGTCGTCGCTGATCGGCCGCAGCTCCGCGTAGAACGTACGGGTCTGCGGATCGACCGGTTCAAAGACCTTTCCGGTCATCCGCCCGGCCACCGCCATACCAAGGCTGACCATCGAATACGGTCCCGGAATGGGGCCATCGGCCTCGACATCCACAGATATGTACGTTTCGGTCTTCAACCTTTGGGCCTCTCTTGTCGCCGCTACCATTACGTAACTGTCTGTCCATGAACGGTTACGCAGGGGGAGCGCGTGCGCGACGTGACCGCAGTCCAGGCCGTATCCGGAGCCGGGTCCGGAGCCGGAGTCGTGCCGGCCTCGCGCCGTCACATGCCGGACTGGGTGCGGGGGCACCGGGCGATGGCCCTCGCCGCCGACACCATCTGCGCCGCCCTGGCCGGAGCCCTCGCGCTGCTCGTTCGATTCGGCGAGGTTACCGCCTACGTTTTCCCGTACGTCATGCTGAGCGCCGCGCTGCCCGCCGTCTGGGTCTGCGTGATCGCGCTGAACCGCGCCTACGAGCCTCGGCTCATCGGCCTGGGCTCGGAGGAGTTCCAGCGGATCCTCCAGTGCGGCTTCATGCTCACCGCCGCCCTCGCCGTCGGCGCCTACCTCACCAAGACCGATGTGGCCCGCGGCTACGTGGTGCTGGCGCTCCCGCTGACGACGCTGCTCACCCTTCTGGCGAGGTACGGGCTGCGCCGCTCCCTGCACCGCAGGCGGGCCCGGGGCAGGTGCATGCGGCGGGTGGTGGCGGTGGGTCACCGGGTGGCGATCACCGAGTTGGTCCGCAGGTTCCGCCGGGAGCGCTACCACGGCATGGAGGTCGTCGGGGCCTGCGCCCCGCGCGACGGGATGGGCGACGTGGAGGGCGTGCCACTTCTCGGCGACTTCTCCGACGTCGCGCTCGCGGTCGGGCAGGTCCACGCCGACACCGTGGCCGTGCTCGCCTGCCCGGAGATGGACGGGGTGGCGTTGCGGCGACTGGCCTGGCGGCTGGAGAAGACCGACACGGACCTGGTCGTGGCCCCCGCGCTGATGGAGGTGGCCGGGCCGCGGATCACCATCCGTCCGGCGGCGGGGCTGCCGCTGCTGCACGTGGATCACCCCGAGATCTCCGGCCTGCGCCAGGTGGTCAAGAACCTGTTCGACCGCATCGGCGCCGGGGTGCTGCTGGCGGTGCTGCTCCCGCTGCTGGTGGGAGTGGCGGCGGCCGTGCGGGCCTCCGGGCCCGGGCCGGCGTTCTTCCGGCAGACGAGGGTGGGCCGCGACGGCGCCGAGTTCACGATCTACAAGTTCCGGACGATGCGCGCCGACGCCGAGCGCCGGAAGATCACCCTGTCCAGTGACGGACAGGGTCCGCTCTTCAAGATCAAGAACGATCCTAGAGTGACCCCGCTGGGCGCCTGGCTGCGCCGCCATTCGCTGGACGAGCTGCCCCAGCTGATCAACGTGCTGCTGGGACACATGTCCCTGGTGGGCCCCCGGCCGCCACTACCGGAGGAGGTGGCCGGGTACGGTGACGATGTCCGCCGCCGGTTGCTGGTCAAGCCGGGCATGACCGGTCTGTGGCAGGTGAGCGGTCGCTCTGACCTGTCCTGGGAGGAATCGGTACGGTTGGACCTGCGTTACGTGGAGAGCTGGTCCCTCATGTTGGACCTGCAGATCCTGTGGAAGACCTGGTCGGCTGTCGCGCGAGGAGCTGGAGCATACTGATGACCGTTCGCGACGATCACACACTCGCCGCGGAGTTGGCGACGACGGCCGGCGAGAAGCTGGCGGCCCTGCGCGCGGAGCGGGGTTTCGACAACCCCTCCGAGCTGCGCAAGGAGGGTGACATCGCCTCCCACCTGTTTCTGATGGAGGCCCTGGCACGGCTGCGCCCGGACGACAGTGTGTTGTCCGAGGAGGCGACCAGCGAGGAGCGTCTCGATCCGCGCAGGCTCCGTGCCGAGCGGGTCTGGATCGTCGACCCGCTGGACGGCACCCGAGAGTTCGCCGAGGAGGGCCGCGAGGACTGGGCGGTCCACGTGGCGCTCTGGGAGCGTGGCACGCTGACGGCCGGAGCCGTCGCGCTACCGGCCCAGGGCCGTACGCTCTCCACCGTCGAACCTCCGGTGCGGCCCGCCCCCGAGGCGGGCGCCAGGCCGCGGATCGCGGTCAGCAGGACCCGCCCGCCGGAGTTCGTCCAGAAACTGGCCGCTCTCGTCGGCGCGGACCTGGTACCGATCGGGTCGGCGGGCGCCAAGATCTCCGCGGTGCTCACCGGAGCGGTCGAGGCCTACGTGCACGCCGGGGGCCAGTACGAGTGGGACTCCGCCGCGCCCGTCGCGGTGGCCCTCGCCGCGGGGGCCCACGCCAGCCGCATCGACGGCTCGCGGCTGGCCTACAACCAGCCCGACCCCTCATTGCCGGATATCCTTGTATCCCTACCGGGACTGGCGCCGACGTTGCTCGCTGGAATCCGGGATCTGCACCGCTAATCCCCGCTAGGAGAGTTTGATGCTTCAGCGCGACTACACCACGTCGCAGCTCGACGTCCTCGAGGCAGAGGCCATCCACATCATGCGTGAGGTCGCGGCCGAGTTCGAGCGTCCCTGTCTGCTCTTCTCCGGTGGTAAGGACTCCATCGTCATGCTCCGCATCGCGGAGAAGGCGTTCTGGCCCGCGCCGATTCCCTTCCCACTGATGCACGTCGACACCGGCCACAACTTCACGGAGGTCATCGAGTTCCGTGACCGCCGCGCCGCGCAGCTGGGCGCGCGCCTGGTCGTCGCCAGCGTCCAGGACTCCATCGACACCGGGCGCGTCGTCGAGGAGACCGGCCGCAGGGCCTCGCGCAACCGGCTGCAGACCACGACGCTGCTGGACGCGATCGAGGAGAACGAGTACGACGCCGTGTTCGGCGGCGCCCGCCGTGACGAGGAGAAGGCCCGCGCCAAGGAGCGGGTGTTCTCCTTCCGCGACGACTTCGGCCAGTGGGACCCCAAGAACCAGCGTCCCGAGCTGTGGAACCTCTACAACGCCAGGATCCGCAAGGGCGAGCACATCCGGGTGTTCCCGCTGTCCAACTGGACCGAGCTCGACATCTGGGACTACATCCGGCGCGAGGACATCGAGATTCCCTCGATCTACTACGCGCACACCCGCAAGGTGTTCGAGCGCGACGGCATGCTGCTGGCCGACAGCGAGTTCATCACCCGCGACGAGGACGAGCCGCTCCAGGAGATGACGGTCCGCTACCGCACGGTCGGCGACGTGACCTGCACCGGCGCGGTCCAGTCGGGTGCCGCGACGATCGAGGCGATCATCGAGGAGATCGCGGTGAGCCGGATCACCGAGCGCGGCGCCACCCGTGCCGACGACCGCGCCTCCGAGGCGTCCATGGAGGATCGCAAGCGGGAGGGCTACTTCTAGTGCTCACCCACCCTCCCGTCTCCCTTCTTCCCGCGCGGTCCCGCGCCGCACGCCGTACGACCTCTGGAGAGCACCTCTGATGGACATCCTTCGCTTTGCCACGGCGGGAAGCGTCGACGACGGAAAGTCGACGCTCATCGGGCGGCTGCTCTTCGACTCCAAGGCGATCTTCGAGGACCAGCTGGAGGCCGTCGAGCGCACCTCCAGGGACCGCGGCACCGAGTACACCGACCTGTCGCTCCTCACCGACGGCCTGCGGGCCGAGCGGGAGCAGGGCATCACCATCGATGTGGCCTACCGCTACTTCGCCACTCCCAAGCGCAAGTTCATCATCGCCGACACCCCCGGGCACATCCAGTACACCCGCAACATGGTCACCGGTGCCTCCACCGCCGACCTGGCGATCGTCCTGATCGACGCGCGTAAGGGCGTGCTGGAGCAGTCGCGGCGGCACGCCTTCCTCACCACGCTGCTGCGGGTGCCGCACCTGGTCCTGGCCGTCAACAAGATGGACCTGGTCGACTACTCGCAGGAGCGGTTCGAGGAGATCCGCGAGGAGTTCACCGCCTTCGCCTCCAAGCTGAACGCGCCGGACCTGACGTTCATCCCGATCTCCGCGCTGCACGGTGACAATGTGGTGTCACGCTCGGAGAACACCCCCTGGTACAATGGGTCCTCGCTCCTGCACCACCTGGAGCACGTGCACATCGCCTCCGACCGCAACCTGGTCGACGTGCGCTTCCCCGTGCAGTACGTCATCCGCCCGCAGCGGGCCACCGACCCGGCCTTCCACGACTACCGGGGCTACGCCGGCCAGATCGCCGGAGGCGTGCTGAAGCCGGGGGACGAGGTCATGCACCTGCCCTCGGGCCTGGCCACGCGTATCTCGTCGATCGACACCTTCGACGGGCCGGTCGACGAGGCGTTCGCGCCGATGTCGGTGACCCTCCGGCTGGAGGACGACATCGACATCTCGCGCGGCGACATGATCTGCCGCCCGAACAACCAGCCGCACGTCTCCCAGGAACTGGAGGCGATGATCTGCTGGATGGCGGATTCCAGCAAGCTGGCCCCGCGCGCCAAGCTGACCATCAAGCACACCACCCGTACGGCCCGTGCCCTGGTCAAGGACCTGCACTACCGGCTGGACGTCAACACCCTGCACCGGGACGAGGCCGCCTCCTCGCTCGGCCTCAACGAGATCGGACGTGTCTCGCTCCGCGTCACCCAGCCCCTGTTCGTGGACGACTACGCCCGCAACCGGCTCACCGGCGGCTTCATCCTCGTGGACGAGGCCACCAACAACACGGTCGGCGCCGGAATGATCGTCGACGCCAAGTAGGCGTGACCGCCCGGACCCATCCCCGCCGCCCGCGCTCGTCGCCGTGGTCTCCTTCCCCGTACGTCACGGGAGGGACGACCCGGCCCGGGCCGCGGGCGGTGCCGTGTCTCCGGTGAGCAGGTCCTTCCCGTCGGGACACACGCTGTCCCGCCCCGGGCGGTCGCGGTACAGCATGCCGGTCGACGTCAGGTGAGGTCACCGCGGAGATGACCGGTGGCCGGGATCCGTTGACGCGCGCGGAAACGATGGAAGCCGATGAGGAGGGTCACCGCGGCGACAAGGGCCATCAGCCCGGCGAGCGAGAGGGCCAGCGTCAGAGGGGAGTCCAACGACGCCGGTGGGCCCCAGCCGCCGGGCTTGGCGGGGAAGGCGAGCGTTCCAGTCGCGGTGTGGTTGACCCGGCCGCTGCGGAGGGCGAGGCGGAACTTCCACGGTCCGTCGGGGAGGGCCTTGCCCAGCAGTACGGTGATCTCTCCGTGCTCGCCGGGCGCCAGGGTCGTGTCGCGGTCGGTCGGGAAGGGGCCGGCGCTCAGCGAGCTGGGCCCTTCTGACAGGGTCAGCTGTCCCCCGACGTCGATGGCGCGTCGGCCGGTGTTGGCGACGGCTGCCACGACCTTCGGCTGTCCGTCCTCGGTTCGCTGCGGGACTATCTTGCCGATCCGGAAGTCCGAGGGCGGTTCACCGCCCGGACCGACGTCGAGATAGACGCGGATCCCGACGCGGTTGACGAGTGCGACGTCGCCCTTCGGGCCCGGGCCGGCCGAGGAGACCTCTGCCCAGATGACGGCGTATCGCTCTGCCCTGGTCGCCCATGCCGGCACGGCGATGGTGGCCTTGACCGGTGCACTGCCGTGCGCCGGCAGGTCGGCCGCGGAGCGGTTGAGCGTGATCCATGAGCTCAGCTCATTGGGGGTGCGGCCCGGTGCGAAGGTGAAGCGGGCGCCGCGGATATCGGCCGCGCCGGCATACAGCCGCACGTGCTGGGGCTTGGACGAGGTGCTGTAGACCTCGAAACGCCGGGTGAAGGTGGTGCCGGGATTGACATGGTCGACGATGAAGGCGTGTGATCGCGGATCGTCCATCCGGTTGGCGGGAATCTCCAGCAACCTGATGCCGAGGAATGCCTCGTCGGCCGGACGCGCCTCCCCCCGCCCGGTGCCCGCGGCCGCTGGAGTACTGATCATCGTGTGCGACAGGAGCGCGAGCAGCGCCGCTGAGACGAGCCGCCGCAACAGTGGGTTAGGCAACGGAGTGGTTCACCGTGCCGGTGTAGGTGCCGGTCACGGCCTGGGCGGGAACGTTGATGACGATGGTCGGGTTCCAGGTGGCGGAGTTGTTGCCGGAGCCGGTTGTCTTGCTGAAGGCGGTGCGCGACGCGCTCAGCGCCTGCGCGGCCGCCGCGTTGGCCTGGCCGGGAACGAAGGTGCCGGTGCCGGCGGTGGCGGTCGCGGAGCCGGACCAGTAGAGGACGTCGGCGGTTGGGATGGTCTCGGCGGCTGTGCCGCCTCCCGTCGTGAAGCCCCCCGAGGCCGCGATCACCGTCGCGATCCAGGTCGCGGTGAGCGCGGCGCGCTGGTCGGACACCGTGATCGAGCCGAGCTGCCCGCTGATCTGGTTGCCCGGCGTGCCGCTTCCGATGCTGACCGGGCCATTGGGCACGGTGATCGTCAACCCGTTCGGGGCGGTCACCGTGAAGGTCACCGTGGTGGAACAGGTGGTCGATGCGGGGCAGGTGTCGGCTTGGGAGGACGGAGCCGTCATCATGGCCGCCACCACTCCGGCGATACCTGCCAGGGGAATGCCGAAACGGTTTCTGGACACTGCTGATCCCCTCCATCGAGCTTCTGCCCCGAGCCGGGCCGTTCTTACGTGATCACATCTTGCTCGGAGACCAGCTCTTGGGAACTGTCTCCGTAGGCATCTGGAAACATTTGGTGATCACATGGTTGCTACTGGTAATTGTCGGATCGATGATCTGCCCGGAGGATCAGTCGGGGCACTCTCGCCGCCTCCTGGATCACATCCGCCCCCGCCGCAGCCGGCCCCCGCGGGCGGCACCGGCCACGTGCCCGTCCGCGCGGGTGCGGAGGTCTCCCCTGTTGTCTTTGCCGGGGATTTGCCGTCCACGGGCGAAATTGGAGAACGCCCCCCGAATCATGTGATCTAGGCTGCCACCGGTTCTCCGCGCGCCACCGAACGGATGCTTCACGCGCATCGCCCACGAGACAGGTAGGAGGGATCGCCATGAGGAGGAGCCGTGCGGGCGCCCCCATTGTGCGGACCGTCCTGTCGCTGATGGCGTCGATCGCCCTGCTGCCGGCCCTCGGCACTCCGGCGGCCTCGATCTCCAGGGCCGCGGCGAGCGCGACGGTCGCGGTGCGCGCCGACCTGCTGTCGATCACCGTGCCCGCCTCGGCGAATCTCGGCAGCGGCGCCGCGGGCGGCACGATCAGCGCCTCTCTGGGTACGGTGACCGTGGTCGACTCCCGGGGCGGAATGCCCACCTGGACGGCGACCGTGTCGGCCACGAACTTCACCACCGGTGGCGGATCACCGGCGCAGACCATCACGAAGGCCGACGTCTCGTACTGGTCCGGCCCGGCCACCGGCTCATCGGGCGGCGGCAACCGCACCCCCGGGCAGGCCACCGCGGCCCAGGCGGTCCCCCTGTCCGCGTCGGTGACCGCCTTCAGCGGGCGCAAGGCGCTAGGTGTCACCAACTCCACGAGCTGGGGGCCGACGCTCGTCGTCACCCTGGCCACCGCGGTCACCGGCGCCTACACCGGCGTCATCACCCACTCGGTCGCCTGAACGGCGGACCCCCGCCCGCCGCCGGACGATGACGCCGGGCGATCGAGGGGCTCCACCGCCCGCAAGGACCACCCGGAGTCCGCAAGTCCACGCCTTCCCGGCACGCGGCACACCCGGGATCGCCCGTCGACGGAACCGGACGGCTCCGATGGCCCCGCCGATGAGTTGGCGTTTCCATGACCAGCCACGAACGCAGACGATCGACGGCTATCGGTGACCGTGGGAGATATTTGGATCGCTGGGGCCGGACAGCGGTGACGAGCATCGTCTGGATCGGGCCTTCAGGGTATTCGTGCCGATGCCCCAGATTCCCGCGTACAACGCTCTGATGCCGCGGACCTCACATTGCTCAAATACGCCCAGAGGCCCACTCGTGTTCCTTTTTGCTCTTTCTTCTTGAAAGGATGTCATGCATCGCTACTCAAGGCGCCTGGGGTATCCGCTGGTGGTCATGGCTTTGGTCCTGGCGGCAAGCACCCCCCTGTCCGTATCCGCCTCCGACGCCCCGCCACACGGCCCTTCCCTCCCACGCCCATGGGTGAGGCTCTGCCTCAAGCTCAAGCAGATGCCACAGCATCGGCATATCCGCTGTCACTTCCCGCCCGCGCCCCGGCCCGCCGCGGGGGCCGGGCGCACAGCACAGACCCTGGGAACGCCGACGATCAATGAGCTGTCGATACCGACCAGCCCGTCGACCCCCATTGGGATCACCACCGGGCCGGACGACGCGGTGTGGTTCGCCGAGAACTACGCCAACAAGATCGGGCGCGTCACCACGGCGGGCCTGTTCACCGAATACACCCTGCCCACCACCGATTCCCAGCCGGCACACCTCGCCGTCGGGTCGGACGGTGCGGTGTGGTTCACCGAGGCGACCGGCAACAAGATCGGGCGGATCACCACCTCCGGGACGATCACCGAATACGCCCTGCCCACCGCGAATGCCTACCCCTGGGGGATCACCGCCGGCCCGGACGGCAACCTGTGGTTCATCGAGGTGGAGGGCAACAAGGTCGGGCGGATCACCACCTCCGGGACGATCACCGAATACGCCCTGCCCACCGCGGGCGCCTACCCCTGGCGTATCGCCACAGGGCCGGATGGCAACCTGTGGTTCACCGAGGCGCTCGGGAGCAGCATAGGAAGGATCACCACCAGCGGAACGATCACCGAATTCGCCGTCCCGTCCTCCGGCGCGATGCCCATCGGGATCACCGCGGGCCCGGACGGTAACCTGTGGTACACCGACGCCAACGGCAAGGTCGGCTCCGTGACCACCACGGGCACCTTCACCGAATACCCGCTCGCCGATCCCGACAGCTGCCCGTGGGGCATCACCGTCGGATCGGACGGCAACCTGTGGTTCGTCGAGCAGTGCGTCAACAACGTCGCCAGCATCACCACCTCCGGGACGATCACCGAGACCTCGCTGCCGACCGCCGTCTCCGGACCGTTCGACATAGCGGCCGGACCCGACGACAACCTCTGGCTCACCGAGGACTACGTCGACAAGATCGCCGTCGTGACCCCCTGATCACGCCGGTCGACGACCGGGTGCGGAGCCCTCCGGGTCCCGCGCCCGGGTCCCCCTTCGTCGTGGGAACGCGGCGCCGGAGGATGGCGCCGCGTCCACTGGGTAGATCCTTTGTCCGTTCTCTGACCTCTCCGTTACGCTCCGCGCTAGCCTCGGCACGTTCCGTATCCATCGGGTAAGGATTCGTGCCTGTGTCTGATAGTCCGTCACCTGCTCGGGTGGTTTTCCTGGGTGGCCTCGGCCGCAGCGGGACCACGCTGCTGGAGCGCCTGCTCGGGGAGGTCCCCGGCATCGTGCCGCTCGGCGAGGTCGTCCACCTCTGGGCCAGGAGCGTGCTCGCGGACGAGGCCTGCGGGTGCGGCGAGCCCTTCGGGGTGTGCCCCTTCTGGGACAAGGTCGGGATGCGCGCGTTTGGAGGCTGGTCCGCGGACCTGGCCCACCGGATGATCGCGCTCAGGGGCCGTGTCGACCGTACCCGGCGCATCCCGACCCTGGCCAGGCTGCTGGCCGAGGAGCGGGCGGGCAACGGCAGGTGGCCGACGCCCGGCAGCACCGAGCTGGACGAGTATGTCGCCGTCCACCGCGATCTGTACGACGCGGCGGGGGAGGTCGCCGACTGCCCGGTCGTGATCGACTCAAGCAAGCACGCCTCGCTGGCCTTCTGCCTGGCGGCGGCCGGGGTCGACGTCCACGTCGTTCACGTGGTCCGCGACCCCCGCGCGGTCGCGCACTCCTGGCGCAGGCGGGTCGAGCGTCCAGAGGACGGGCGTCCGATGACCCACTGGTCACCCTCCCGCACCTCGCTGCACTGGCTGAGTGAGAACCTCAGCCTCGGACTCCTCGCCCGCAGGGGCGTCCCGGTCACCCGGGTCCGCTATGAGGACCTGCTCGCCGCCCCCGCCGACACGCTCAGGCGCCTGGTCGCCAGGATCGGCCTCTCCTGCCGCCTCGACTTCCTCTCGGGCGGCTGGGCGGAGCTCTCGACGGCGCACACCGCCTCGGGCAACCCCATCCGCTTCACGGTCGGCCGCACCGAGCTGGCCAGGGACGACAGCTGGCGTGCCGCCGCGGGGTCCCGGCAGCTGCGCCTGGTCACCGCGCTGACCTGGCCGCTCATGATCAAGTACGGTTATCACAGGAGGCTCGTGTGAACACATCGGTGGGTGTCGTCATCCCCACCCGGGGACACCGGCCCGACCAGCTGCGCGCGGCCATCCTCGCGGTGCTCGGCCAGGACCACTCCGGTCCCGTCGAGGTGGTGGTGGTCGTGGACGGCGGAGATCCGGCCTGGGTCGCCGACCAGGTGGCAGACCTCCTGGCCAGCAGGGCACTGGCACCCGGCCGGCGTGGGGCGCCCTCGCGCGGGGTGCGGGTGATGGCCAACCGGCTCACCCCGGGCCTGCCCGGCGCCCGCAACACCGGCATCGCGGCCCTCGGCACCGATCTTGTCGCCTTCTGCGACGACGACGACCAGTGGCTGCCCGGCAAGGTCGCCGCCCAGGTCGCCGCGCTGGAGGCGGAGCCGGATGCCCGCTTCTCCAGTTGCGCCATCGAGGTCGAGTACGGCTCGCGCCGCATTCCCCGCCTGGCGGGGACCAGCCGCGTCACCTACCGCCACCTGGTGCGCTCGCGCATGGTGATGGTGCACTCCTCGACGTTCGTGTTCCGGCGCGGCGGGCTCTGGGTGGACGAGAGCGCCCCCAAGGGCCAGAACGAGGACTGGGACCTGGCGCTGCGCGCCGCCGCCCAGCACCCCATCGTGCACGTCGACCGGCCTCTGGTCCGGGTGCGCTGGGGGGGCTCCTCGTACGTGGCCCGCTGGGCCGACCGGATCGCCGGGCTGCAGTGGATGCTCGCCCGGCACCCTGATCTGGCCGTGGATCCGCGCGGCGCGGCGCGGGTCTACGGTCAGCTCGCCTTCCACCACGCGGCCCTGGGCCAGCGGCGGGAGGCGGGCCGCTGGGCCTGGCGGGCGTTCACCGCCCGCCACGGCGAGCCCCGGGCACCCATCGCGCTCGCGGTGGCGGCCGGCCTGGTCCCCGCGCGGACCCTGCTCAGTGTCCTGCACCACCGAGGGCACGGCATCTGATGGCGCCCATCACCGAGCGTCCGCGCGTGACGGTCCGCTACGGCCCGCAGGTCGCCCCGCCCTCGGCCGGTCAGGCCGTCGAACGCCTGCCGGTGCTCGCGCGCCACGGCTCGCAGGTCGTCCCGCCCCTGCCGGGGCGGGGCGTCGAACGCCCGTCAATGATCGCTCGCCACGATCTGCTCGTCGCTCCGTCGGAGGTGGGGCGGGCCGCCGATCGTCCGCGCGCGACCGCCCGCTACGACCTGCCGGTGGTCCCAACCGTGATGGGGCAGGTCACCGGGCATCCTTCGGCGCCGTCTCGCTACGACCCGCAGATCGCCCCGTCCGTGACGGGCAAGGCCGTTCACGCTGTGATGTCGATCCCGCCCGTCACCGACCACCGGTCCGCGACCACCGGGTACGGTCCGGTGCCCGGCCTGCCCGGCCTGCCCGGCCTGCCCGCCGTCGCCGGGCGGGCCGGGACGCCGGCCGCCAGGCGGGGGGCGGCGCAGGTCGCCCCCCGCCGGCGCCCCCGGCCGGACAAGGCCACCCGCAGACGCCTGCGCAGGCGCGTGCGGGTGGCGGGCGTCGCGATCGACCCGATGACCGAGGGCGAGGTGGTCGACCACGTGGTCGCCGCGCTGAAACGCGGTGAGGGCGGCCACCTCGTCACCCCGAACATCGACATCAGCCGGATCGTCGCCCGCGACGAGCGGGCCCGCGGGTTCGTCGAAGGCGCCGACCTCGCGGTGGCGGACGGCATGCCGTTGGTGTGGGCGGCGAGACTGCTCGGCACCCCCCTGCCCGGCCGGGTCGCCGGTGCCGATCTGATCTGGTCCCTGTCGGAGGCCGCCGCCTTCTACCGCCATCCCGTGTACCTGCTGGGCGGCCCCGCGGGCGCGGCCGTGCAGGCGGCCTGCGAGCTGGTGGGCCGTCACCCGAAACTGGTGATCGCCGGAGTCGACGCCCCGCCGTACGGGTTCGAGGACGATCCGGAGAGCTATGCCCGGGTACGCGACGCCGTGATCGCCGCGGCACCCCGGCTGGTCTTCGTCGGGCTCGGCTTCCCCAAGCAGGAACGGCTCATCGCCTCGCTCCGCCGGGACCTGCCGGGCACCTGGTTCGTCGGCTGTGGCTCGGCGATCGCCTTCGCCGCGGGCACCGTCCGGCGGGCTCCGGCGTGGATGCGCAGAGGTGGCCTGGAGTGGCTCTTCCGGCTGACCCGGGAGCCCGGCAGGCTGGCCCGCCGCTACCTGGTCGACGATCTGCCGTACGCCCTCAGGCTTCTCGTGGTCTCCCTGCTGCGCGGGCTCTTCTCCTGAGAGACCGTCGTCCGTCAGGAGGCCAGCTCCCTGACCCGGAGGGCCTCCTGCGGGCTCAGCCTGGCGTCGGCCTCGGCGAGGGCGCGGTGCGAGTCCATCGGCCGGTAGGCCGTGCGGGACAGGCCGCTCCAGGCGAAGCCGCCGCTGCTCGCGCCGGACGCGGCGGTGCACGCGCGGCGGACGCGCTCCTCGGCGCGGGCCGACCAGGTCAGGCCCGCCCACCCGTACAGGTGGCGAAACTCCGTCAGCGGGTCGCGGGCCAGGTCCTCGTAGCGGGCCAGGGTTATCTGAGGATGCCGCTCGGCCAGGTCGGCGGCGGTGATCCCGGCCGCCCGCCACAGGGCCACTGCCTTGGCGATGCGGTCCTGGGAGCCGACCAGCGGGCGCAGCGCCTCCAGGTGGGGCTGGTCGCGCATCAGCAGCGGCTGTTCGAGTAGCTCGTGGAAGTAGACGGTCCAGCCGAGCCGCTGCCAGCTACCGACGAAAGCCACCGGGTCACGGAGCAGGATGACCACCCGGCACCCGAGCCGGTCGGCGAACCATCCGGCGGAGAACAGCGCGAACGGGTCGTCAAGCAGCGCCCGGCGGCCGCCCAGCCGCCCCAGCGTGAACGCGGTGCCGTACCGGACCATCCGCGCCAGGTCGTACGGCGAGCGGTTGCGGCGCAGTTCGGCCCGGAACCCGTAGCGCAGCGCGACGGTGCGGGTGAAGGCGGGCAGCCAGAGCCGCTCGTTGCCGGTGCAGATGTACTGGAAGCGGTGGCCGACCACGGAGTCGAGAACGCCCGGGGAGCCGCCAGGCGGGTGCTCGGGGTTGAGCGGTTCGTTGACGTAGACCAGTTCCCTGCTCGCCGCGAGCATCCTGCCCGTCCAGCTCGTCCCGGTCCTGGGCAGCCCGGTGACCAGTACGGGGGGTGCGGCGCCCATCAGGATGCCCGCCACGGGCTCAGGGCGGCCAGGCTGTGCGCGCCGAAGGGCCGCAGGCCGTACCGGCGGTGGATGTGCCAGAGCGGCAGCAGGTTCTTGACCACCGTGCCCCCCGCCCAGCCGAGGGCGGCGCCGAGCGAGCCCAGGGAGGGGATCAGCAGCAGGTCAAGCAGCACGGTCGTGGCGACGGCGGCGGCCAGGTTGGCCAGGCTGGCGCCGGTGTGCCCGGCGGCGGTCAGCACCACGTCGGCCATCCCGCACGCGGTGGCGAGCGTCATCGTCGCGGCCAGCACGATCGCCACCGGTGCACCGGAGGCGTAGCCGTCCCCGAAGACGGCTCCGAGCAGCCACGGAGCGAGCGCCGCGTACCCGAGCCAGACCGGCCAGGTCAGCAGGGCCAGCCAGACGGTGGCCGACTGGTACAGCTCCCGGGCACGTGGCAGGTCGCCTTCGGCCAGGGCCCGTACCAGCCTCGGTTGGGTGGCCTGCGCCAGGCCCTGGCCGGCCAGCTGCCCCACGATCTTGAAACGGGTGGCGGCGGTGTAGACGGCGGCCTCGGCCGGCCCGGCCAGCAGCGCCACGATCACGATGTCCAGCCGCTGGAACACCGCCTGGATCCCGGCCGCCAGCGATCGGGGCCAGGTGTGGCGCCACAGATCGTGCGCGGCGCCCGGCAGGTAGGGCGTCCGAGGCAGCCGCCGGTGCAACCAGGCCGAGGCCAGCAGCAGTACCGGCAGGTACGGCAGTGCCCAGGCCGCGGCGAGCAGCGGCACCGAATCACGGCCCGCGAGCACCACGGTCCCGACCAGGGCGAGCTGGGCCAGCGGCTGGAGCACGCCGTCCAGCAGCACGGTCGGCCGCATCGAGCCGAACCCCCGGGTCGCGCTCACCATGACGCCCGAGCACGTCACCGCGGGCAGGGCCATCGCCAGCACCCGCAGCGCGGGGTCGGAGGTGCTGAGGATGACCACACAGGCGGCCACCAGCGAGAGTGACGCGACCGGGACGAGCGCCGCGCGGACGTAGCCGGAGGTGCAGCGGTAGCCGAAAGGACGGGACCTGGCGATGAAGTAGACGAGCCCGTTCCCCGCGTCCAGCCGCAGGACCGTGGCGACCGCCAGGCACAGGGCGGTCGCCGAGAAGAAGGCACCCGCCGTCTCCTGGCCCACCCCCCTGGTGACCAGTACGACGGTCAGGAACTGGGCGGCGGCCCCGGCGCCCGCGCCCAGCAGCCCCGCCACCCCGCTCCGCGCGGCCCCGGTCAGACCCGCCAGACGGGTGAGGCTCAGCGGCGCCACGACGGCTCCCCGCCCAGCCACGAGGTCAGCAGGGTGTCCTGCTCCTCGAAGCGGCCGGCCAGCTCGCGGCGGAGCCTGCGGGGCATCGGAGCGGGTCTGGTCCGGGCGTTGTGCCGTTCGAACACCGGATCGCCGAGGTGCGGCAGCCCGAGGAAGGCCAGCACGCGGTCGTAGACGAGCTCCGGTTCGGCGAAGAGTCGGCCGCTGTCGATGACGAGCAGGCGATCCCTGCCGACCAGCGGCTCCAGCCGGGCGAGCTGCTCGGCGTAGCGGCCCCTGGCCAGGTAGGCGTGGTGGCGGTGGGCCAGGTTCGTCGAGTGCGGCGAGTCGCGCAGGGCCTGCGCCGCTCCGGCCAGCCGGTCCTCCTCCAGCTCCACGGCCCTGGCGAAGGACGGCTCCGTCTCGAACCCCCTGGCCAGTTCGTGGGCGTGCGCGGAGAAGGCCCGCTCGACGGGGTCGCGGACCAGCACGATCAGCCTGGTACCCGGCAGGTCGCGGGCGATACGGGGGCCGGCCAGGGGGTGGAACAGGTAGTAGGGCGACGACTCGAAGGCCTGAGGCCGGCAACCGTACCTGCGTGCCGGCACGGAGGCCGACATCCGCAGCGGAAAGTGCGCCCGGTACCAGGACAGGCCCCGGTCGTACGCCATGTCGAAGTAGTGCACGCCCTTGCGCAGCACCGGTTTGAGGACGAGCGGGTGCTGGGACAGGGCGCGGTACAGGGAGGTGGTACCGCAGCGCTGCGCCCCGACGATGAGGAAGGAGGGCAGCACCCGGCTCCCCGAGGTGAGGCGTCCCATGCCCCACGTGGCCGCGTGGAGCGAGCGCTTCAGCGCGGGTTTCACAGCAAGGTCTCCTGGGAGTCGACGACGGGGTTGAGCCAGAGTTCCGGTGGTCCGAGGGGCGCGTGGCCGTCGGCCGTGTGCCGGTCGGCGAGCGCGATCAGGTAGCGGATGGCGGTCAGCCGGGATTCGGAGGCCGACAGCCCGAACGGGGCCAGGACCCGCAGGGCCCGCGCCACACAGGCTCTGGCGGCGGTGGCCGGACCGTCGCGGCGCAGGGCCCGCTGGAAGAAGTGGTGGACGGCGTCGAAGCCGAGCGGTACTCCGGTGCCGAACCGTTCCCAGTCCCAGACCAGCAGCCGCCCGTCGGGGCCCCGCGAGATGTTCCAGGGCGTCAGGTCACCGTGCCAGGCGAACCCCTGCCCGGCAGCCTGCGTGGAGCCTCCGAAGGCACGATCTGCCGGGTCCGGGAGGTTTCCGGGGGGCGCGCGGTCCGGGACCGGCTCCGCGGGGATGCGGGCGATCTCGGCGATCGCGTCGGTGAGGACACCGCGGGGGATCCGTCCCCGCCGTACCGGGAGCGGGGTCAGCGCCAGCACGGACAGGCCGCGCCAGGATCCGTGGTGCAGCACGGCGGGCGGGACGACCGTCTTCAGCGGCACAGCGGCCAGCAGGTCGAGCGTCCGCGCCTCGTGTGCGACGAGCTCCCTGGTCAGGTCGGTGTCACCGACCTTCACGAAGGCGATCGGCCCGTCGGGGCCGCGTGCCTCCAGGATCGGCTTGCGGTTGGCGCGCAGGGCGGGGCGCACGCGCAGCGTGACGCGGACGGGGGTGTCGAACACCTCGCTCAGGTGGTTCTCGATGCTGTCCTGTCCAGACGGCACGATGAGCCTCCCGCCGGGGTGCCACCAGGCGCGGGGGACCAGCCTGCGGGGGAGCAGCCGGTGGGGGAGCAGGGTGTAGGGTCTCGGGGCGCCGGGACCGGGGAACAGCAGGTCGATGGTCTCGTCGAGGTAGCGCAGACGGGCGCGCGCGTCGTTCATGCGGCGGTGCTCTCCATCGAGTTCCTCCAGAGCAGCGCGAAGGAGATCAGATACAGGCTGAGCGGTGTGAACAGCCCGTCGTAGACGAACATGTAGAGCAGGGTGAGGATCATCACGAGAACCCCCGCCATGCCGATCGGGCTCCGGTCGCGCCAGTGGCGGCGGACGGCCCCGGCGAAGAACGCCACGTAGAGCACGGCCCCGGTGAAGCCCTGCGTGATCATCAGGTACCAGAGCTGGCCGTCGCTCCCCAGCGGCGGGTGGCCGCAGGTGGGACACCAGCCGCTCCTGCCGGTGGTGATCGTCCGGTGGTTGCCCATGGCGTTTCTGGTGTTGCCGTAGCCGATGAGCGGTGAGGTGCCCGCGGCGGCGACGGTCGCCGACACGGTGAAGGCGCGGATGTCGTTGCTGTGCGGGCTGTCCAGCCGCTGGGCCACCATCGCCTGTAGCGGGCTGAGGGCGAACACCAGCGCCCCCGCGGCCAGAGCCGAGCAGGCCGCGATGCGGGCCCGCGTGCCCAGGCGCACCAGGACGTACGCGGCAGCGACGCCGAGCCCGATCCACAGGCCGCGGTTGAGCGAGTAGACGACGGGGATCGCGGCCAGCGCGGTCAGCGGGATCATGGCCAGGCGCCTGCGCGGACCGCCGTACACCCACCAGCCGATCACGAACCAGACGAGCAGCACCGAGATGTTGCCGCCCCAGGCGTTGGCCCACTCGAAGGGCGCCTCCGGGCGGGGGGAGGCGTGGCCGAGGACCTTCTGCACCTGGGCGGCGGTGGGATGGATCAGGTTGTGGACGAAGGGATTGCCGCTGATCCAGCCGGGGAGGATCAGCTCGACCGGCGAGGTGAACTCGGCGCGCGGGGCGAACACGCCCAGCAGGCCGCCCGCCACGGTCGTGACGAACAGCGCGCCGAGCATGCGCACCAGGGTGAGCTGGGGCAGCTCCTCCTCCGTCAGGTTGCCGAGGTAGAGCACCATGATCGTCAGCGACAGGTAGAGGCAGAGACGCATCAGGTAGCCGACGAGCCGCCCGGCGCCGAACTCGCCGTAGGTGCCCGGCGGCATCTCGCCGAGCATCAGCGCGCTGATCAGGTAGCCCGCCAGGAGCAGCAGCCAGAGCCCGAACCCGCGCGGCGCCCTGATCGGCCGCCTCCGCAGCAGGATCAGGGCCATCGCCGGGGCCACCACGACCACCGACAGGCCGCCGAAACCGAGCGCCCACCAGAGTGGATATCCCACCAGGAGCGCGGCGATCGGCCAGGCGGCCGGACGCAGCCTCCTCACAGCCGATGTCCCCTCCGCCCGGCCGTGGCCTGCCGTCCGGATGGAACGTTCCCGTACGTCCCGGGCGCGGCCCCGGTGTCCGGAGAGTCCGGTGCGGCCCGGTCACCGCCCGCCAGGCCCGCGAGGGGCCGTTCGGTTCTCCTGGGGCGCGCCGCGCCGGGCTGTGCCGCGGACGAGATGTGCGGGGTCCGCGCGGGGCCGGGCGGGAGATCGGGTGGGGCGGCGTCACCGCCGCCGACGAAGGCGCCGATCACCCGGACTCCACGGTCGTTCAGGGTCCGTACCGCATCCCTCACCTCGCGCGAGGAGGTGCCCGGCACGGCGACCACGAGCACCGCGCCCGCCAGGCCGCGGATCTCCTCGCCGCCGAGGGCGTCCAGACCGGTCAGACGCCTGACGTCGGCGGCGGTCCGCAGGGCGGTGTCGAGGCGGTCACGGAGCCAGGCGACCCCGACCCCGCAGAGCAGTCCCGCCATGAGGCCGCTGCCCAGGTAGAGGGGCGGGCGGGGAGCGCTGGGGGCGGTTGGTGCCACCGCCTTGCTGATCACCGATCCGGGAGTGACGGCGATGGTCTTGAGGGCGTCGTATCTGGCGGTGAGGGTTTGGGCCTGGCGGCCGAGGATGTCCTGCCGCCGGAGGGCGAGGGCTCGCTCAGTGGTGCCCCTGCTCAGCAGGGGAAGCGTGGTGGCGACCTTGGCGAGGCCCGCGTTGACCTGCCTCAGCTTGACCAGCACGGCCTTGAGCTGGGCCGTGAGCATCTGGGTGGACGACTCCCGGCGCTGGGCCAGGTAGGCGAGGGCGTAGGCGCTCGCGCCCGAGGCGGCCGCCTTCGGGTCGGCGGCGGTGCAGGAGATCTCCAGGACCGAGGTGTTGGGCGGCACGGAGACCACGGCGGGACAGCCGGGAGCGCCGGACAGCTCGCGGGCCTTCGCCGCGACCACCGCGGACCGGGCGACCTGGGCCTCGGTGTCGAGGTTGAGCGGTTCGCGCTGGCGGTTGGTGACCTGGTTGGTCTGTTCCGGTGAACCGGTGGCGGTCACCAGGACCTGAGCGGAGGCGGTGTAGGAGGGTGGGGTGAGCCGTAGCAGGGCGGCGCCGCCACCGGCTCCGGTGAGGAGCAGGGAACAGATGATCAGCCATCGGCGGCGGAGGAGCGACGCGTAGTCCGCCAGGTCTCCGCCTGCGCGGCGGCCGGGGGCGTCCGGTGACGGGCTCATGTTTCGCGGGTGCCTCTCCGGCGAACAGACGCTGGGAACCTTAGGAACTATAGGTCGGCCGCCCATTCTCACGAACCAATACACAAGATTTTCTTCGCGTCGATCCTGCTAATCACGGTGAGATAACGGTTATTTATCCGACATTTCCTGCCGGTTGCTCCGAGGCTCCGGCATGGACCGGTAAAGTCGGGGACGAGGCACGTCCAGGCGGTGGGAAGGTGTTTCCCGGTGATGGTCGAAGAATGCGTGCGCGCGACGGCTGTGAGGAACCGGTGCATCGGACAAATGTCACTATGGACATAATTCCACGTATGGTAAAAATTGCCGGTTCGGCTGTCGTCCTGGCGCTGGGACTGGGCACTCTCGGACTGGGCATTGCGGGGCTGAGCGGGCGCGGCCAGACCTCCAGCGCCTCGAAGACCTCCGATGCCGCCGGTGCCCGGCAGACGCCGGACATGCCGGGCACGCCGGGCACCTCGCCGGGAGCGGAGAGTCCCGGTGCGTCCCGGGAGCCTCGGACGCCCGCGCGGGTGCCGGGCCCGACGGGCGAGCGTCCACGGGCCGCCTGCGAGGTCACCGGAAAGCTCGTCCCCTCCTGCGGCGCCTGGTGGGGCGTCGCGCCGGAGATCTTCACCGGGAGGCGTCCCGAGCGGGCGCTGGCCGGAGCCGAGCGGCGGATGGGCCGCCCGGCCGACATCATGCACGTCTACCACCGGGGGGACGAGCTCTTCCCGACCCCCGCGGAGCGCGCCATCGCCCGCGATCCCGACGGCCGCAGGCTCCTGCTGATCAACTGGAAGCCCTCCCTGGACCACACCTGGGAGCAGATCGCGCACGGGGCGCTGGACGAGCGGATCGACCGGCTGGCCGCCCACATCGTGAGGACCTTCCCGGAGAAGTTCTTCCTCACGGTCCACCACGAGCCGGAGAACGATGTCCGGGAGGCCCGCGGCGCGGGAATGTCCGCGGCCGACTACGCGGCGATGTTCCGGCACGTGGTGCGGCGCCTGCGACACGGGGGCGTGACCAACGCCGTCACCGTGATGACCTACATGGGGGCGCCCAACTGGGCGTCGAAGCCCTGGTTCGAGAGGCTCTACCCCGGTGACGACGTGGTCGACTGGGTGGGGATGGACCCCTACGTCGACCACCGGGTCCACAGCTTCGACGGGCTGGTCAACAAGACCCGGCCCGACTTCCCCCGGTGGCCGGGGTTCTACCGCTGGATGAGTGAGCGCTTCCCGGGAAAGCCCGTCATGCTCGCCGAGTGGGGCGTCTTCGAGCGCCACGACCGGCCCGGGTTCAAGGAGTGGTTCTTCGCCTCGGTACGCGAGGAGATCCGCGACTACCCGCGGATCAAAGCCCTGGTCTACTTCGACTCGCCGCGCGCCCCCCGGGGCGACACCCGCTTCGACACCACCCCCGGCGGCCGGCGGAGCTTCGCCGAACTCGCCCGCGACCCGCACCTCGACGCCACCGTCCCCGCGGACTGATCCCGACGTCGGCGCGGGCCACGGGGCCGGGATCCGTCAGCGGATCCAGCCGCCCTGGATCAGCGGGTCGAGCACCTGGTGCACGGCCCGGTCCACGCTGATGCCCGTGGTGTCGATCTCCAGATCGGCGTCGTCCGGCTCCTCGTACGGATCGGAGATGCCGGTGAACTCGGGAATGAGCCCCGCGCGGGCCTTGGCGTAGAGCCCCTTGCGGTCGCGGCGCTCGCACTCCGCCAGCGGGGTGGAGACGTGGACCAGCAGGAAGTCGGCGCCGACGGCCTCGACCATCGCGCGAACCTCCTCGCGGGTGGCGGCGTAGGGTGCTATGGGCGCGCAGATCGCCAGGCCGCCGTGCCTGGCGACCTCGGCGGCGACGAAGCCGATGCGGCGGATGTTGAGGTCGCGGTCCTCCTTGGAGAAGGTCAGCCCCGCCGACAGCAGGTGGCGCACCACGTCGCCGTCGAGGTAGGTCACCGTGCGGCTGCCACGCTCGAGCAGCGCGTCGCGCAGTCCCCGGGCGACGGTCGACTTGCCGGAGCCCGACAGGCCGGTGAAGAAGATCACCAGCCCCCGCCGGTGCGGGGGCCCGGGAATCGTCACGGGGTCCGGACCCGCCAGGTGCTCGGTCGCGCCGTAGGCCTCGGCCACGCGCTCGCGCAGCTCCAGATCGATGGCGGGCTCCCTGGGCGCCAGCGGCACCACCGCCACGAGCGTGCCCTCCGGCAGCCTGTCGCGGGCCTTGAGCGCGGCACGGACCACCGCGGGCCCACCCTCGCCGTACGCCAGCGGGAGAAGCAGGATCGACGCCTTCAGCTCCTGCGCGGTCGCCACGATCTCGTCGAGGTCGCCCAGCGGCCCGCGCATGGTGACGGCCAGGACCGCCTCCTGCTCGCCCACCTCCTCGCGGACCCGCGCCGGGGTGTGGCGGAGCCGGGCGAACGGCCCGTGCTCGGGGGCGTCCAGGGCCGCCACGGGGCCGGCGACGAAGCCGTCCTCGCGCCCGGTGACGGTCAGCACGGCCAGTGCCGCGCCCTCGGGGTCGCGCAGGGTGATCCGGTCGCCGGGGGCGGCGGGGTGATCGTCGGGCAGCATGAGGGTGACCGGCGCGGGCCACGGGGTGCCGTCGGTGAGCGTGCCGTGCTCGTCCACGGAGTGCGCGTCGGCCGAGCTCAGAAAGCCCGTCAGCGGGCTGAGGGCGCCGGAGAGCAGCAGTTCGAGGTCGGCCAGCTCGCGGGCGTCGGGGGTCCACTCGAAAGGCGCCGTCATCTGCTCCCGCTCCACAATCCCGATCGTCGGACTTTCCGGTCCCGCCTGCTCAGGATGGGCGCCCCGTCCGGCGACCCCGGCTCCACCGCTCCGGCGGATCTCAGATCAGCCGGGCGAAATGGCTCTGGGGCTTGCGGATCACCATGGTTATCTCGTCGTGAGACGCGGGCCGGCGTCCCCTGGAGAGGACCTCCACCACCGAGCAGGCGGCGCGGGCAAGCTTACCGAGAGGTCCGTTGAGCGCGGGCCCACTGCCGGCGGAGATGTCCTCGGTCACCATCAGCCCGCGCACCAGGCAGAAGGAGTGCATCCCCTCGCGCGAGGCGATCTGCTCGTAGACAGCGGGCAGCGGGCCCACCGTTCCCGAGGGGACGAACCTGCGCCACAGCATCCGCCGCAGTCTCGACGGCGTCAGCCGGTCGCAGGCCCCGTACGCCGAGGCCCGGTCGCGCATTCTGACCAGCAGCAGCCCGCCGGGGCGCAGACCGGTGAGCAACCGGTCGAGCACCAGCTCGGCGTGTTCGATCCGCTCAAGCAGGAACGGCACGTAGACGACGTCGAACGCCCGCGGCGGCACCGGCACGGAGCGCAGGTCGCCCAGCGCCCACGAGTCCAGGTCCTTGCGGGCGGACGTGCTCTTACGCAACGCGGGCAGGTCCTCGTCGATCCCGATGACCCTGGCCTCCGCCTGCCCCAGATCGAGCGGTTCCGGCCATCCGCACCCGGCGATCAGGACATCGAGCCGCCGACCGAGCTGGCTGGTCCACTGCTCCCTGACCCGCTGATTCAACAGGTCGTCTCTATCGACGACCGACCTCACCTCTGACATGTAACCGAGAGTAGTCAACTCAGCACGATTCATCGCGCATTTACCGCTGTTACATGGCGACGCTAACGCGTCGCGGTGAGGCCGCTCTTGTCCGGCTCCTTCCCTCGTCGAGGGAGGTCGCTCGTTCCTCGCGACCTTCCTCTCCTCAGTCCAGTCGCCGGCGCGGCCTCACGGGTAGTCCCCCAAGGGAAGGCATGGGGCACGTCCCCGGGGTGATTCTTGAGGTGGGAGAACGGCGCGTCCCTTCTCCTAGTCCAGTCGCCGGCGCGGCCTCACGGGTTGTTGGCGACGCTGGCGCGTCGCGGTTCGGCCGCTCTTGTCCGGCTCCTTCCCTCGTCGAGGGAGGCCGCTCGTTCCTCGCGACCTTCCTCTCCTCAGTCCAGTCCCCGGCGCGGCCTCACGGGTTGTTGGCGACGCTGGCGCGTCGCGGTGAGGCCGCTCTTGTCCGGCTCCTTCCCTCGTCGAGGGAGGCCGCTCGTTCCTCACGACCTTCCTCTCCTCAGTCCAGTCCCCGGCGCGGCCTCACGGCTGCGGGCGGTACCGTGCGCCCGAAGGCCGGAGCACCGGTCGGCGATTCGGTAGCCTTGACCAGGTACCCCCCGTGTCCGTACGGCTCGGGGCTGTCGTGTTGCCGTCGTGGGGCTGTGGGCGAATCTGATGAGTCTTTCCGGACTTCTGGACCTTGTCGCCGGGGAGCCTGAGCTGGCTTCCCTTCTTCGGGATGTGCGCGGGGGCGACTCGTCCGACGTGTCGCTGGTCGCGCCGCCTGCGCTCCGTCCCTTCGCGGTGGCCGCGCTGGCCAGGGAGGGCGCGGAGAAGGCGGCCAGGACCGTCCTCGCGGTGACCGCGACCGGCCGCGAGGCCGAGGATCTCGCCTCGGCCCTCACCAGCCTCCTGGACGAGAACACCGTCGCGGTCTTCCCCGCCTGGGAGACGCTCCCGCACGAGCGCCTGTCGCCGCGCAGCGACACCGTGGGCCAGCGCCTGGCGGTGCTGCGCAGGCTGGCCCACCCGGTCGAGGGCGACCTCTCGGCCGGCCCGCTGCACGTGGTGGTCGCGCCGATCAGGGCGCTGCTCCAGCCGATCGTGCGCGGCCTGGGCGACCTGCGACCGGTGCGGTTGCGCGCCGGGGACGACGCCGACCTCGACAGCGTCGTCCACAGCCTGGTGGAGAACGGCTATCACCGGGTCGACATGGTGGAGAAGCGCGGGGAGGTCGCCGTCAGGGGCGGGCTGCTCGACGTCTTCCCGCCGACCCAGGAGCACCCGCTCCGACTGGAGTTCTGGGGCGACACCGTCGAGGAGATCCGCTGGTTCAAGGTCGCCGACCAGCGCTCGCTGGAGGTGGCCGAGGACGGGCTGTTCGCCGCCCCCTGCCGGGAGTTGCTGCTGACCGCCGAGGTCAGGGAGCGGGCGAGGGAACTCGCCGAGACGCACCCCTCGCTGGCCGAGATCCTGGAGCAGCTGGCCGAGGGCGTGCCGATGGAGGGCATGGAGGCGTTCGCGCCGGTGCTCGCCGGGGAGATGGACCTGCTCGTCGACCACCTGGGGGAACAAGCGGCGATCTTCGTGTGCGACCCGGAGCGCATTCGCGGGCGTGCGGACGAGCTGGTGCGGACCAGTCAGGAGTTCCTGGAGGCGTCCTGGATCAACGCGGCGTCCGGCGGCGAGGCGCCGATCGACCTGGGCGGGGCGGCGTTCCGCACCCTGGAGGAGATCCGCGACCACGCGCGGCAGCTCGGCCAGCCCTGGTGGTCGCTCGCGCCGTTCGGTGTCGAAGGCGAGAGCGACGGTGCTCGGGGCGGTGGGCCGGACGGCGGGCTGGTGCTGCGGGCGCGCGAGGCGGAGGCCTACCGGGGCGACACCCAGCGGGCGCTGTCGGACATCAAGGGCTGGCTCGACTCCGAGCGGGTGGTCGTCCTGCTGAGCGAGGGCCACGGCCCCGCCGAGCGCATGGTCGAGCTGCTCAAGGGTGTCGACCTGCCCGCGCGCCTGGAGCCGGGCCTTGAGCGGATCCCCGGCTCCAAGGTCGTCCACGTCACCACCGGCCTGATCGAGCACGGGTTCGTCACCCCGTCACTGGCCGTGCTGACCCACCTCGACCTGGTCGGCCAGAAGGCGTCGACCAAGGACATGCGGCGGTTGCCGTCCCGGCGCCGCAACATGGTCGATCCGCTCCAGCTCAAGGTCGGCGACAACGTCGTGCACGAGCAGCACGGCGTGGGCCGCTACGTCGAGATGGTGCAGCGCACCGTACAGGGCGCCACCCGTGAGTACCTGGTGATCGAGTACGCCAAGGGCGACCGGCTCTACGTGCCGACCGACCAGCTCGACGAGGTCACCCGCTACGTCGGCGGCGAGTCGCCCACGCTCAACCGGATGGGCGGCGCCGACTGGGCCAAGGCCAAGACCAAGGCCAAGAAGGCGGTCAAGGAGATCGCCGGAGAGCTGATCCGCCTGTACTCCGCCCGGATGGCCTCGCCGGGACACGCCTTCGCGCCCGACAGCCCGTGGCAGCGCGAGATGGAGGACGCCTTCCCCTACGCCGAGACCGGTGACCAGCTTGAGGCCATCGACGAGGTCAAGCGTGACATGGAGCGCCCGATCCCGATGGACCGGCTGATCTGCGGCGACGTGGGCTACGGCAAGACCGAGATCGCGGTGCGGGCGGCGTTCAAGGCGGTGCAGGACGGCAAGCAGGTGGCGGTCCTGGTGCCGACCACGCTGCTGGTGCAGCAGCACATGTCGACCTTCGCCGAGCGGTTCTCCGGATTCCCGCTCAACGTCAGGCCGATGTCGCGGTTCCAGAGCGACGGTGAGGTCTCCGCGACCCTGGAGGGTCTGCGCGAGGGCTCGGTCGACGTGGTGATCGGCACGCACCGGCTGTTCTCGTCCGAGGTCAGGTTCAAGCAGCTCGGCCTGATCATCATCGACGAGGAGCAGCGGTTCGGCGTCGAGCACAAGGAGGCCATGAAGCACATGCGCACCCAGGTCGACGTGCTGGCCATGTCCGCGACCCCGATCCCCCGCACGCTGGAGATGGGGCTCACCGGCATCAGGGAGATGTCCACGATCCTCACCCCGCCCGAGGAGCGGCACCCGATCCTCACCTTCGTCGGCCCGTACGACGAGAAGCAGATCGGTGCCGCGGTCCGGCGCGAGCTGATGCGCGACGGCCAGGTCTTCTTCGTCCACAACCGGGTGGCCAGCATCAACAAGGTCGCGGCCATGCTGCGCGAGCTCGTGCCCGAGGCCAGGATCGCCGTCGCGCACGGCCAGATGCAGGAGCACCAGCTGGAAAAGATCATGGTGGGCTTCTGGGAGCGCGACTTCGACGTGCTCGTCTGCACCACGATCGTCGAGTCGGGCCTGGACGTGCCCAACGCCAACACCCTGATCGTCGACCGGGCCGACAACTACGGTCTCTCCCAGCTCCACCAGCTGCGCGGCCGGGTCGGCCGGGGCCGCGAGCGCGGCTACGCCTACTTCCTGTACCCGCCGGAGAAGCCGCTCACCGAGACCGCCCACGAGCGCCTGGCCACCATCTCCCAGCACACCGAGATGGGCGCGGGCATGTACGTGGCGATGAAGGACCTGGAGATCCGCGGCGCGGGCAACATCCTGGGCGCCGAGCAGTCGGGTTTCATCGCGGGCGTCGGCTTCGACCTGTACGTGCGGATGATGGCCGAGGCGGTGCAGGAGCAGAAGGCCAAGCTGGCCGGCACCTACCAGGAGGACGAGCGGCCCGACGTCAAGGTCGAGTTGCCGATCAACGCCCACATCCCGCACGACTACGTCACCTCCGAGCGACTGCGGCTGGAGGCGTACAAGCGGATCGCCGCGATCGGTTCCGACTCCGACATCGGCGCGGTGCGCGACGAACTCGTCGACCGGTACGGACGGCCGCCCCAGCAGGTGGAGAACCTGCTCGAGGTCGCCCGCTTCCGGATTCGCGCCCGCCGTGCCGGGCTCACCGATGTCACCCTGCAGGGCCAGAACATCAAGTTCGCGCCGGTGGAGCTGAAGGACTCCCAGCAGGTCAGGCTCCAGAGGCTGTACCCGAAGGCACTGCTGAAGCAGGCGGCCGGTACGTTGCTGGTGCCCGTACCCAAGACCAGGCCCCTCGGGGGCCAGCCGCTGCGCGATCTGGACCTGCTCAAGTGGTGCGGGGATCTCGTCGAGGCGATGTTCCTCGAAACCGCGCGGGTAGAGTAAGCACGTTTGTCGTGAAGGGAACGCATGTGAAGTCGACCCGAGTGCGCGTCATCCTGGCGGTCGCCGCCGCCGGTGTCGCGCTGACCGCCTGCTCTCCGAACCAGATCGGCGCCGCCGCCGTCGTGGGTGGAGAGCGCATCAGCTCCAGCGAGCTGAGCAAGAACGTCCGCGAGTACGAGGAGGCGCTGTCCAAGGCGGGCGTCTCCGCCTCGCAACTGCAGTTCCAGGACAGCGTCCCGCAGCTCGTGCTCTTCCAGCTGGCCAATGCCAAGCAGTACACGAAGGTCGCGGAGAGCAAGGGCATCACGGTCACCGACGGCGAGATCGACCAGGTGATCGCGGGCCAGGGCGGCCAGGAGAAGTTCGAGCAGCAGATGCTCCAGCAGGCGGTGGCCCCCTCGCACGCGCGCGAGTTCATGAGGTCGCAGGTGCTGATCAGCAAGCTCGTCGCCAAGTACGGCGGCGGCACCGACGAGGCGGCCATCCAGCGCGGCCAGCAGCAGGCGATCAAGGACCTGCAGGCCATGCCGATCACCTGGAACCCGCGCTACGGTCAGCTCAACCGGCAGCGGAGCCAGGAGCAGCCGAGTGTCTTCGTCGACGCCGGCCGGTTCGGTGCCGCCGGGGGCCCCGCCGCCCCTGCCGCCGAGCAGCCCGAGACCCCGCAGCAGTAGCCTCCGGGCATGTCGCTGATCATCGTCACCACCTCGCCCCGGGTCGCCCCGGGGCTGCTCAGCCATCGCGCCTGGCAGGTTCTCGGACAGGGCCCGGTCCGCACCGGGGCCGCGGACCATCCGCACCTGCCCTACCTGGCGGAGGCCGGGGTCGACGTCGAGGTGGTCGCCTGCGACCCCGCCGTGCTGGTCCGCGAGGCGGTGGCGGCGACGGTCGTGTGGCTGGAGGCCGACGAGGCGCTGATGCGCTCCATCGGCCACGCCGCCGTGGCGCTTGAGGAACCGCCGGTGATCGAGGTCGTCCCCGGCTCGTACGACCTGCCGGGCGCGCGGCTGCTCGACCTGGTCTCGGTGATGGACCGGCTGCGGGTCGAATGCCCGTGGGACGCCCGGCAGACCCACGAGTCCCTGGCCCCGTACCTCATCGAGGAGGCCTACGAGGTGCTGGAGACCATCGAGGAGGGCGACCACGCGGCACTGCGCGAGGAGTTGGGCGACCTGCTCCTCCAGGTGGCCTTCCACGCGCGGGTCGCCCGCGAGCGGCCGGACGGGTTCGACGTCGACGACGTGGCCGACGGGATCGTCGCCAAGCTCGTCCGCCGCCACCCGCACGTCTTCGCCGACACCCGGGTGGAGGGCGCGGGCGAGGTCAGTGCCAACTGGGAGACCATCAAGGCGGCCGAGCGCGCGGCCAAGAGCGGCGGCGATCCGGGCTCGGTGGTCGACGGCGTCCCGATGGGCCAGCCCGCGCTCTCCCTCGCCGCGCAGCTCCTGCGCCGCGCCGAGCGCGCCGGAGCCCCGGCGGACCTCCCCGAGGGGGTGCCCGCCGACAGCCTGGGAGCGAAACTCTTCGAGCTGGTACGGCAGGGGCACGCGGCCGGTCTCGACCCCGAGGCCGAGTTGCGCGCCGTCGCCCGCGCCTACCGCGACCAGGTGCGGGCTAATGGCGACGCTGGCGCGTGTTAACGGCGACGCTGGCGCGTCGCGGTTCGGGCCTGCCTATGGCGACGCTGGCGCGTCGCGGTTCGGCCGCTCTTATCCGGCTCCTTCCCTCGTCGAGGGAGGCCGCTCGTTCCTCACGACCTCCCTCTCCTCAGTCCAGTCGCCGGCGCGGCCTCACGGGCTAATGGCG
>NZ_JBEOZN010000103.1:0-36262 GCF_040298085.1 Streptosporangium sp. NPDC001681
CAAGAACGATGACACGAACGAGCAGAAGGACACACCAGAACAGCCGACACAGAATTAGCCCAGCTCAACTGCCTTGATCAAATTGACAGGTTCCGTGGTGACGGTCCCTGAGGATGACGCGGAAGCGTCGAGGGCACATCGAGGGCACATGGCGCCGGAAGACAGTGGCGGGCACTGTCAACTGACGACAGCGTTCTGGCAGCTCAGAAGCGATCTCCCTGATTTCGCCGCAGGTCACGGGCAGACCGAATTAGAACCCGGCCTACAGGCCGACTCGTCCGCCCTGTCCTCCTCTAATGGGGGTGAAGCCTTGATCGGGCAAGATCAAATGCCCAAGACGCCGGCATTGTGCGCCTGTTCGCCGAGAAGGCGGAGGCGGGCGTACGGGTGCGGATCCTGCTCGGGGATCCAGATTCGCCCGAGGTCGCCCGGCGCGGCGCGGACGAGGGCATCGGTGACGGCATGGCCGCTCAGATCAGGACGGCGCTCGTGCTGTACCGGCCACTTCGGCAACTCGACAGCGTGGAGATCCGGCTTCACCGCACCGTGCTCTACAACTTCATCTACCGCGCCGACGACCAGCTTCTCGCCAACACGCATGTGTACGGCACGCCCGCCGCCAGCGCACCGGTCATGCACCTGCGCAAAGTGCTGGGTGGCGACATGGTCTCCACCTACGTCGACAGTTTCGAAGCCGGCTGGGCCGACGCCACCCCGGTAGAGTCCTGAGCCATGGCCCGCCGGCTGGACTTCTACGACGACCCCTCAGCACCCGCGCCCAACAGCCTGGTCCCCTCGGTGAACGTCGTGGTCGTCAACGACGCCGGGGACATCCTGATGATCCACCGCACCGACAACGACAACTGGGCCGTCCCCGGCGGAGCGATCGACCGGCGAGTCCCTGCCGGAAACTTGGCGTCCCGGTCCCGGAGGAGGAAGCAGAACGAACCGGCCCGCTCCCCCAGATCCATGAGCAGGTTACGGGCCTGCTGGACCGCCCAGGCTCCGGTCGGGTTCGCGGTCACCCCCAGGATGTGCACGCGCCTGGTCGCCACCCCCATCACGAACAGGACGTACAGGCGTTTCAAGGAGATCGTGTCGACGTGGAAGAAGTCGCAGGCCAGCAGCCCTTTCGCCTGGGTACGCAGGAACGTTCGCCACGAGGTGTCGATGTTTCGGGAAGCCGGACCCGGCCGGCCGGCTCGCAGGATTCGCCTCACTGTCGCTTCACTGACCTGATAGCCGAGCCGGACGTCGATATCCCCATGCCAGGTTCTCCCGCGCCAGACGCACCACCAGATCCTGGATCTCCTTGCTCGTCCGGGGTCGACCGGGCCGGTTCGGATACGTCCACCGGCGTTGGACCAAGCGACGGTGCCACGCCAGCGGCCTGCCCGGGGTGACCAGCCGATGAGCACGCAGGGCGGGCGACAAGAACCTCGCCGGCGCGGCCAGCACCGCCCGATTGGCGCAGTCCGGCTTCGGGCGAGCGACCTGACGCCGCAACACCGCCACCTCATGACGGAGCATCATGATCTCGATATTCTTGATCGCTTTGCTTCGACCCAGTAGCGCCAGCCGGCCGAACAACCGAATCATGAGTAAGTAGAGGAGACGGAGAGCCACAAGAACCGATCTTGCCCGCACCGCCACCTCAGGTCGGCCTGCAGGTCGAGCACCCTGCGACGACTTTTGAAGCGGTACAGGCCGGGTCGGACGCGCAGCAGACCCGCCACTCCGTACCCGCGATCACGGCCCTCGATCTCGCGCCGGAGAACTCCGGCAAGGCCGCCGTCGAGCTGCTCATCGCGCGGCTCAACGGCGAGACCGCGCCGGGGCCGATCATCCTTCCCGCCAAGCTGCGGGGGCGCGCGTCGACTGGAGACGCCTGATCCGAGCGTGCCGACCGTCGCTCTCGCGCAGGCAGGACGGGGTGCGAATTCATGCCATTCTTCTTCCGTTCTTCTGGGGTTATTGTTTGCCAACTCGCGGATTCCCATGTCCGGATAGTTCGTAATTCGGCATGAATTCATTCCTGTGGAGGTGGCTTCCATGCCTGTAAGGCTCTTGAGGATCGCCGGGGCGCTCGTGCTGGCCCTGGCGAGCACGCCGGCCGTCCCGGCCGCCGCCCGCGCTGCGGGGCCGTCATCGGTGGTGATCGACTCCTCCGAGGCCGCCCCCGGCGTCGTACGGCTCGCCGGACGGTTCACCGGTGCGTACGACGTGACCATCGTGGTGAACGGCGAGCGGATCGAGCGCGCCAGGGTGAGCGATCCGGACGCCGACGACGCCGGCACGTGGTCCTACGACTTGGACACCAGCGCGATGGACGGCGAGGTCGAGATCTACGCCAAGGCGACGGACGCGGAGACGCGGTACGGCACGTGGTCGCAGCCGCTGACGCTGCGGGTGGACAACCCGCCGGCCAGGGCGCCGAAGGTGTCGATCGCCGAGCCGGCTGACGGGGCGAGGCTCACCCGGCCCACGACGGTGCGGGTTAACGTCACCGGCGCGGACGTGCGTTCGGTGCGGGTCCGGGTCAACGGCGGTCCCTGGCAGAGCGCGTCCGGCGCCAAGGGGCGGTACGTGACGCTGGTGAAGCCGGCCAAGTACGGCGATGTCATGGCGAGCCTGGAGGCCGAGGCGGTCGACGCGCGCGGCCACGTGTCCAGGTCGGCCACCCGGTACGTGGCGCTCGGCGCGGTGAAGAAGGAACGCCCGGCGCCGCACCGGCAGGACCGGGCGATGTGGATCTGGGAGAAGGCCTCCTACAACCTGGTGCTCAACCCCAGGTCGCGCCGCCTGCTGGAGACCGTTCTGGCGCCCGACTCGACGATCTACCTGGGAGTGGACACGTACGCCGGGCGCGACATGATCGAGGACGCGCGCCCCGAACTGCGCGACCTCGTGGCCTGGGCGCACCGCCGGGGGATGAAGGTGCACGCCACGGTGGCCGGCGGGACGCGCCCGCCCTATCTCGGCGCGCTCTCCCGCTATCGTGACCGCGCCGTCGGGGAGATGGAGCGCGTTCTCGACTACAACCTCTCGTCGGCGCCGGCCGAGCGCTTCGACGGGATCAACGTCGACATCGAGCCCTACATCCTGCCCTGGTTCGGCAGCGCCAAGCCCGACGTGCAGATCCAGTGGCTGGACACGCTGCGGGCGATGATCGCACGCCGGGACGCGTCCGGGCAGCCCCTGCTGTTCGGCCCCGCCGTACCCCGGTGGCTGGACACCTCCGCCTGCTGCACGGACATCCCGTACGGCGGGACCACCCGCACCATGGCCGAACACATCCAGGACATGTCCGACTACATCGCGATCATGGACTACCGGGACCAGGCGGACGGCGGCGCCGGCATCATCGCGCAGGCCGAGGGCGAGATGGCCTACGCCGAGCGCATCGGCAAGCCGCTCTCCGTGGTGGTCGGGGTGGAGACACTGGACATCGCGACCAGCGGGGACCCGTCCAGCATCACCTTCCGGGAGGAGGGGAGGAACGCGATGGAGGCGGAGCTGGCGAAGGTCTACCAGGCGTTCTCGGGCAGCCCCGCCTTCGCCGGGGTGGCACTCCACCACTACGACTCCTACCGGGAACTGCCCACGATCTGGGGCCCCTCGGCGCAGTGGCCCGCGCCGCCCGCCGACTCAGGTCCGCCCACGGGCGTCGAGTCGCCGCCGAAGGCCGTCGCGTTCGACCACGCCACGGTCGACCTGACCTACGGGCGGGCCTACGACGACACCGAGGTCGACTTCTACGAGGTGCACAGATCGACGGAGCCGGGCTTCACGCCCGGACCGGGCACGCTCGCCGGCAAGGCGCGCGGCCTGACCCACGCCGACGCCGGGCTGCTGCCCGGTACCGCCTACACCTACCGGATCGTGCCCGTGGACGTGGCGGGACACCGCGGCCCCGCGTCCGATCCGGTCGCCGTGACGACCGCGACCACCGACCTGCGTCCGATGGTGGTGGAGTCGATGGCCGTCACGCGGGAAGGTGGCACCGCGCGGGTACGGCTGCGCGTCGTGGACAAGGAGACCGGGGAGCCGGTGGCCGCGACGGTGCGCGGGCGGTTCACCTTCTCCGCCGGACGCTACGTGACGGTGACCGCGAACGCCGACGGCTGGGCCACCGCGACGTCCGAGGCGTTGAAGCAGCCGACGGGCGAGGTCGGGTTCGCCGGTCACCGGCTGACCTCGCCCGGCCGCTACTGGGCCGGCGCCTATGACCAGGACAGGGGCGTCACCGCCCGCTGGTGACGCCGCGTCCGCTGGAGGGCCGTCTCCCGCCGGAGGCGGCCCTTTCGCGTACGCATCAAGGCAGGAATTCATTCCTTTTAAGCGCGAAATAGGGCGTGAATTTAGGGTTGACATTGCACACATATGACGAGAAGAATCCCGTTATGGAGCCACCTGATGGAATGAATTCCCTCCCAAGGGGAAGGCGATTCCGCACCCTCGCGGCACGCCTGCGGCAGGAAATCGTGCAGGGTCGCTGGCCGGTCGGCGGCAGGCTGCCGACCGAGGCCGAGCTGGCGCAGACCTACTCGGTCGGGGTGAACACCGTGCGCCGCGCGGTGGACCTGCTGGTCGAGGAGGGACTCGTCCGGCGCCGGCAGGGGTCGGGCACCTTCGTGACCACCGCCTCCGTCACCACGGAGGCCAGGCCGCGGCTCATCGGCGCGCTCGTCCCGTCGAACACCTACTACTTCCCCCGGGTCGTCCAGGGCATCGAGCGGGCGGCCACCGCCGCCGGAGTCCAGCTCGTGCTCGCGTGCTCCAACTACGACCCCGGCGTCGAGCTCGCGCAGATCCAGCAGCTCGTCGACGTCGGGGTCGCGGGTCTGCTGCTGGTGCCCAACCTGCACCTCGTCGCCGACCCCGCCGCGCACCTGGCCCGGCTGCGCGAGCTGCCCGTGCCGTACGTGCTGGTGGAGCGCAGGCCGGCCGACCCCCGCCCGGCCGACTCGACGTCCTATGTCTGCACCGACGTGCACGGCGGCGGCTACGCGGCGGTCCAGCACCTCAGCCGGCTCGGCCGGAGCCGGATCGGCTACCTCGGCCGGATCGGCACCGCAACCTCGGAGCATGTCTTCGCGGGATACCGCCAGGCCGTCGCCGACCTCGGGCTGCCGGAGATCCCGGAGGCCGTGGCCAGGCAGCCCGTCTGGACCGGGCCCGACATGCTGGCATACGCCAACTCGCTGGTCACGGAGAAGGTGCGCGCGGTGGTGTGTCTCGGCGACCGCGAGGCGACCGCGCTCCTGCCCTACCTGCGCCGGGTCGGCCTGACCGTCCCCGACGACATCGCCGTGGTCGCCTACGACGACGAGGTCGCCGACCTGTCCGAGGTGCCGCTCACCGCGGTGTCGCCGCCCAAGGCCGAAGTCGGCCGCATGGCGACCGAGCTGCTGCTCCGCCGGATCGAGCTCGGTCCCGTCGCCCCGGTCTGCCGCGTCGTGCTGCAGCCCCGCCTGGCCGTACGGGCCTCCTGTGGCGCCGCCGCCAGCAGCCTCGTCGAGGTCCGCGTCCCCATGTGACGCCGGCCGTCATCCTCACCCCCCTTCCCCCTTTCCTGTTGGAGGACCCAATGAGAGTGCGCATGCTCGCCGCCGCCGCGGTGGCCGTCCTCACCGTGGCCGGCACGGCGTCATGTGGCGGCTCGGCCGACGATTCGGGAGCGGTCACCCTGAAGCTCGGCTTCTACGCCGCGGCGGGAGACGCCGCAGACACGACCATGCGGGAGCTCGTCAAGGAGTTCACGGCCGCCAACCCGCAGATCAAGGTGCAGCTGGAGGTCGCGCCGTACGTCAAGTTCTTCGAGAAGCTGCGGACCGAGATCGCCGGCGGGCAGGCGCCGCAGGTGTGGCTGTCCGACGGCGTGCTCGTGCAGGAGTTCGCGGCGCGGGGCGCCCTCGCCGACCTAGGCGACCGGGTCAAGACCGTCAACGCCGACGACTACTTCGGCATCGAGATGAACCGGGACGCCAAGGGCCGGATCTACGGCTTCCCGCAGGGCGCCCAGACACCGGTGCTGTTCTACAACAAGAAGCTGTTCGCTGAGGCCAAGGTGGCCGAGCCGACGGCCGACTGGACCTACGACGACCTCGCCGCGGCGGCCAAGAAGCTCACCAAGGACACCAACGGCGACGGCATCCCCGACACGTATGGCTTCCGCGCCTACTCGCCGGGCTTCACCGAGAGCTGGTGGCCCATCGTCAAGGCGTTCGGCGGCGACATCGTCACCGACGACAACCGCAAGGTGGTCGTCGACAGCCCTCAGTCCAAGGCCGCGCTCGACTGGATGCTCGGTGCGACGGGCAAGGACGGGTTCGCCCCCGACTACGTGACCACCGAGGGCCTGGGCAAGGGCGTCGTCCACACGCTGTTCGCCACCGGCCGGGTCGCGATGTCGTACGGCATCTACGCCCGCACCCTGCCCGCGGTGAGCGCGGGCGTCGACTTCGGGGTGGCGCCGCTGCCGAAGGGCCCGGCCGGCCGCGGCAACATCGCGATCGTCAACTCGTGGGTGGTCAGCAAGGCCGCCTCGCCGGCGCAGGCCGACGCGGCGTGGAAGTGGATCACCTTCTTCTCCGGGGAGGGCCCGCAGCGCAAGTGGGCCGAGCTGGGCGAGGCGATCCCGATCAACAAGAAGGTCGCCTCCACGGCCCTGCCCGCCGACCGCGGCCCGGCGTTCCTCGAATCGCTCGACGCGGCCACCGACCTCGGCGCCAACGCCGTGTGGTCGGAGTACACCGAGGCTCTGGCCAAGCGGATGAACGAGGCGCTGTCGGGCGCCACGCCCGTCGCCACCGCGCTCACGGCCGGGCAGAAGGACGCCCAGGAGGTCATCGACCGCTTCTACGCGGGGCAGACGCAGTGACGGTGCTCACCAGGCGAGCCGGGAAGGTGGCCGCGGAGCCGCGGCCACCCGCCCGGAAACGGCGCACAGGGGAGCGGGCCTGGGCGTTCGCCTTCGCCTCGCCCTACCTGCTCCACCTGGTCGCACTGGCCGCCTGGCCGCTGCTGGCCTCGCTGTTCTTCAGCATGACCGACTACGACCTGATGTCCTCGCCCAGGTTCGTCGGGTTCGGCAACTTCACCCGGCTCTTCAGCGACGGCCTCTTCTGGCGGACGCTCGGCAACACCGCGTACTTCGCCGTGCTGTTCGTGCCGACCCAGACGGCCCTGGCCCTGGGCCTGGCGATCGCGCTCAACCAGCGGCTGCGCGGCATGGCCCTGTTCCGCGCGGCCTACTTCGTCCCGGTCGTCTCCTCGTGGGTGGTCGTCGCGTACGTCGCGGACGCGGTCTTCAACCCGCAGACCGGCATCGCCAACCAGGTGCTCGGCTTCTTCGGGCTGCCCGCCGAGAACTGGCTGCAGGATCCCGCGCTGGTGATCCCCACGCTCGCGGCGGTCGCGGTGTGGAAGGGCGTCGGCTACATGATGGTGCTCTTCCTCGCGGGCCTGCAGGCCATCCCCGAGGAGCGCTACGAGGCGGCGAAGATCGACGGCGCGTCGGCCTGGAACCGGTTCCGGTACATCACCCTGCCCGGTATCTCCGGCACCACCTTCCTGGTGCTGGTGCTCACCTCCATCGAGACGCTGCAGTCGTTCGAGCAGGTCTTCGTGATGACCGACGGAGGTCCACACGGGGCGAGCGAGCTCACCGTGCTCCACCTCTACCGGCAGGGCTTCCAGTTCTTCCAGATGGGCTACGCCTCGGCCATCGCGTGGGTGCTGTTCGTGCTGGTGCTCGCGCTCACCCTCGTGCAGTTCCGGCTCCAGCGCAGGTGGGTGCACTATGCGTAAGACCGCTTCCTACGTCCTGGTCCTCGCGGGCGCCCTGGTCATGCTGCTGCCCTTCGTGGCAGCTCTCGGGAACTCGCTCAAGAGCTTCGCGCAGTACATCCAGGTGCCGCCGGTGTGGATCCCCGATCCGGTCCAGTGGGACAACTACGCGGAGGTGTGGCGGCGCACCCCGTTCGGGCTCTACCTCGTCAACAGTCTCGTGATCGCGGTCTTCGCCGTGGCCGGCAACGTGCTGACCAGTGCGATGGTCGGCCACGCCCTGGCCAGGATGCGCCTGCCTGGCAAGCAGACGCTGCTCACCATGGCCCTCGGGACCATGATGCTGCCGACCGTCATCACGATCGTCCCGAACTTCCTGCTGTTCCGCTCGCTGGGCTGGCTGGACACGCTGCTGCCGCTCATCGTGCCGTACTGGCTGGCCACGCCCATCGGGATCTTCCTGATGCGGCAGACCTTCCTCGGCATCCCCAAGGACTTCGAGGAGGCCGCGGGCCTCGACGGCGCCAATCCCTGGCAGGTGTTCTGGCGGATCCACCTCCCGCTGGCCAAGCCCGCCCTGGCCACGCTCGCGGTCTTCACGTTCACCACGTCGTGGAAGGCCGTGCTGGAACCCACCATCTACCTCACCTCACCCGAGAACTACACGTTGCCGGTCGGGGTGCTGAGCCTCAAGGGCCAGTTCGTCGGAAACGACCAGCTCGTCACGGCCGCGGCCATGATGAGCCTGCTGCCGATGCTCGTCGTGTTCGTCCTGGCCCAGCGCTATTTCGTCCGCGGCACCATGTCCGCGGGACTCAAGGGCTGAAGTTCCCCATCCGATCCAGAAAGGAAATCGTGACAACAACATCCGGGCTGCGCCTGGGCGTCATCGGCGCGGGCACCATCGCCGAGTTCCACGTGGCCGCCGCACGGCAGACAGCCGGGCAGGTGAAGGTCGTCGCGGTGTGCGATGTGCGGGCCGAGGCGGCGGAGAAGCTGGCCGCGGAGGCCGGCGCCCGCGTCTTCACCGACCATCGGGCGATGATCGAGGCCGGCGGCCTCGACGCGGTCGTGATCACCGTCCCGCACGCCCTGCACGCCCCGATCACCCTGGACGCCGCCGCGGCCGGGCTGCACGTGCTCGTGGAGAAGCCGATCGCCACCACGCGCGAGGACGCGATCCGCATGATCGACGCCTGCCGCGCGGCCGGCGTCGTGTTCGCGGTCGGGCACGTCCTGCGCTTCGTCCCGACGCTGCGCGCCACGGCCGCCTACCTCGCCTCGGGCGAACTCGGCCACGTCGTCGTGGCCTCGGAACGGCGTACCGCCGACTACGCCGACCCCGCGCGGCCCCGCTGGTTCCTCGACGCCGGCATGGCCGGCGGCGGGATCGTGCTCAACGTCGGCACCCACAGCATCGACAAGCTCCAGATGCTCGTCGGCTCGCCGATCGTCGAGGTCACCGGCCACATCGCCGGAGCCGCCGGCGGGTCGGTGGAGACGGAGGCGGTCGCGCTGGCGCGGCACGCCGACGGCACCCGCTCGACGATCTCCGTCACCGGCACCGGCCTGCCGTTCACCGACGAGGCCGAGATCGTGTGCGGGGAGGGCGCGGTACGGATCAGCCGAGGCGAGGGCGTCTGGTCCTTCCGCGGAGGCGTCGCCACCCAGGTGGCCGCTCCCGAACCCGGTGAGATGTCCAGGGCGTTCGCCGCGCAGCTCGCCGACTTCGCGCGGGCCTGCGCGGCGGGGACCGCGCCCGAGGTCACGCCGGAGTACGCGCTGTCCGTCCTGGACGTCGCCCTCGCCGTCTACGAGTCCGCCCGTCAAGGTTCCACCGTCACAGTGAAGGGACAGATGTGAACCCGCTCGCGTTCAGCACGCTCGGCATGCCGGGCGCCCCCGCCGACGAGGTGATCGCGGTGGCCGCCCGGTACGGCTGCGCCGGCGTGGAGCTGCGCTGCGCCGAAGGTGAGATCGTCTCCCCGGACACATCGCCCGGCGACCTGCGCGCGGTCGCGCGCGCTTTCGACGCCGCCGGAATCGAGATCGTCGCCGTCTGCTCCTACACCCGCGTGGCGCGGCCGGACGGCGATCCCGTGGCCGAGGTGCTGCGCCATGTTGAGGTCGCCGAGGCGCTCGGCTCGCCGTACGTGCGGGTCTTCGGCGGGGTCGAGGGGCAGGACGACCCGGCCACCACCGCGACTCGGAGGCTCGCGGAGGTGGCGGACCGGCTGCCGGACAACGGCGTCGACGTGCTGCTGGAGACCCATGACGTCTTCCTCACCGGCGAGGCGATCGCCGGGGTCCTCGCCGGTGTCGGCTCGCCACGGGTCGGCGCGCTGTGGGACGTGGTCAACCCGTGGCGCGCGGGGGAGACGGCCGCCGACACGGCGGACGCGCTGGCGCCGTACCTGCGGCACGTGCAGATCAAGGACGCGGCGGCGCCCACCGAGCTCGCGCCGGTGCTGCCGGGACAGGGCGCGGTCGGGGTGCCCGGCGTGCTCGCCGAGCTCGACCGCATCGGATACTCCGGATACCTCGCGCTGGAGTGGGAGCGCATGTGGTATCCCGACGCGCCCCCGATAGGCGAGGCCCTCGCGGCCTTCCGCCAGGTGATCGGGCGATGATCCCGCAGGTGGCCTCGTCGACCCCGGGACAGGGGCTGTTCCCGCTGGACCGGGGCGCGTGGGTGCGCGGTCCGCACGCCGACACGGCGCGGGAGCTGCTCGGCCTGGCCGCGGACGGCGAGGGTCCCGGGGAGATCACCATCCGCCTCGTGGACGACGCGTCCCTGGGGGAGGAGGGGTACACCCTGACCGTCGCCCCGGAAGGGGTCCAGATCGGCGCGGCGGGCGTCGCGGGCCTGCGCTGGGGCGTCCAGACGCTGCGCCAGCTCGGTGGGCCCGGCGGCGTGCCGTGCGGCACCGTCCGCGACGTGCCCAGATACGCCTGGCGCGGCGTCATGATCGACGTGGCCCGATGGTGGCGCCCGGTCTCGTTCCTGCGCGCGTACGTGGATCTGCTGGCGCTGCACAAGTTCAACGTCCTGCACCTGCACCTCACCGACGACCAGGGCTGGCGGTTCGAGGTGCGCGGGCACCCGCGGCTCACCGAGGTCGGGGCCCACCGCGCCGAGTCCCCTGCCGGCCACGCACGGGAGGGCAGGTTCGACGGCACCCCGCACGGGGGTTTCTACACCCAGCGGGAGCTGCGCGACCTGGTGGATTACGCGGCCGCCCGCGGTGTGACCGTGGTCCCCGAGATCGAGTTCCCCGGACACTCCCAGGCCGCGATCGCGGCCTGCCCCTGGCTCGGCCACTCGCCGGCCGAACCCGTCGAGGTGCGGACCTCGTGGGGCATCTCGTCGCACGTGCTCAACGTGAGCGACCGCGCCGCCGGTTTCGCCCGCGACGTGCTCGACGAGCTGTGCGATGTGTTCCCGTCCCGATTCGTCCATATCGGTGGTGACGAGGTCCGCGGCGACGAATGGGCCGCCAGTCCCGACGCCGCGCGGCGGGTGACGAGCGCCGGGCTCGCCGGGCCGGCCGCCCTGCACGGCTGGTGGGGACGGCTCCTCGCCGATCACCTGCGTGGGCTCGGCCGCCGCGCGGTGGCCTGGGACGACATGCTCGACCACGGCCCGCCCGAGGACATGGTGATCATGGCGTGGCGGGGCGTGGAGCGGATCGACGCGGCTCTGCGGGCGGGCCACGACGTGGTCGCCGCCCCGCACACGCACACCTACCTCGACTACGCCGAATCGGACGCTCCCGGAGAGCCGGTCAGCATCGCGGGGCCGCTTCCGTTGGAAACCGTCTACGGATTCGACGCGGGGGAGGGGGTCCTCGGCATGCAGGCCCAGCTCTGGGGCGAGTACCTCCCCACGCGGGAACGCTTCGACTACAACGCCTTTCCCCGCCTCTGCGCCGTCGCCGAGGCCGCCTGGTCCTCCGGCCGGGACCTCGGCGACTTCACCCGGCGGCTGACCGCCCACCTGCCGCTCCTCGACCGCCTGGGCGTGGGCTACCGGCGGCCACACGACGAAGGAGCGCGACATGTTCACCTCTGAGCGGGAACTTGAGGACCGGCTGGCCACCCCTTCGGCCGCGCTGGTCACCGACGTCGGCGAGCTGGACGGCGACCTCGTCGTGCTCGGTGCCGGCGGCAAGATGGGGCCGAGCCTGGTCCGGCTGGCCCGGCGCGCGCTGGACACCGCGGGACGGAAGTCCGCCCGCGTGTACGCCGTGTCGCGCTGGTCGGACGACGCCGCCGCCAAGGCGCTGGCGGACCAGGGCGTCGACGTGGTGCGCCACGACCTGATGGGCGGCGACGACCTGGCCGGGCTGCCCGACGCGGCGAACGTCGTTTTCATGGTCGGCGCCAAGTTCGGCACGTCGGCCGCGCCGTACCAGGCGTGGGCGGTCAACGCGGCGCTGCCCGCCGCCGTCGCCCGCCGCTACCGCGACTCGGCGATCACGGCGTTCTCCACCGGCAACGTGTACCCGCTGGTGGACGTGGCCTCCGGAGGTAGCGCGGAGGGCGACCAGCCGGGACCGGTGGGGGAGTACGCGATGAGCTGCCTCGGCCGCGAGCGGATCTTCGAACACGCCGCCGCCACGTACGGCACCCGGGTCGCGATCCTGCGCCTCAACTACGCGGTGGACCTGCGCTACGGCGTGATCGCGGACATCGCCGCCAATGTGGTGGCGGGTGAGCCGGTCGACGTCACGACCGGGCACGTCAACGTCGTGTGGCAGGGGTATGCGAACGAGGTCGCGCTGCGTTCGTTGCTGCACGCGCGGGCTCCGGAGGCGTTCACGCTCAACCTGACCGGTCCCGAGACCGCCTCGGTACGGCGCACGGCCACCCGGCTCGCCGCCGCGCTCGGCGTCGAAGCGACCTTCCACGGCCAGGAGAGTGGTACGGCGCTGTTGAACGACGCCTCCCGCTGCCACGGCCTGTTCGGCTATCCGGACGTGCCGTTGGACACGCTGATCGCGTGGCAGGCCGCCTGGCTGGCGCGTGGGCTGCCCCTTTCGGGAAAGCCGACCAAGTTCGCGGTGCGCGACGGGGGGTTCTGAGATGTCGATCGACCTGCTCAGGGAGGGGACGGTCATCCCCGCCCACCCGCTGGCGCTGACCGAACAGCGCACGCTCGACGAACGTCGCCAGCGCGCGCTCACCCGCTACTACCTCGCCTCGGGGGCGGGCGGGGTGGCCGTCGCGGTGCATACGACGCAGTTCGAGATCCGCCAGGCAGGGCTGCTCCGGCCGGTGCTGGAGATCTCCGCCGACGTGGTCGCGAAGGAGCCCGACCGGCCCTTCGTCATGGTAGCCGGAGCGTGCGGCGACACGCCCCAGGCCGTCGCCGAGGCGGAGCTCGCGGCCTCACTGGGCTACGACGCCGTGCTGCTGTCCCCGCAAGTGCCGGGCGCCGACGAGCCGGAGCTGCTGGACCGGGCCAGGGCCGTGGGCGAGGTGCTGCCCGTCATCGGCTTCTACCTGCAGGAGGCGGTGGGCGGTCGGAGGCTGAGCCCGCCGTTCTGGCGCTCGCTGGCCGAGCAGGATTCCGTGGTGGCGATCAAGATGGCGCCCTTCGACCGTTACCGTACGGTCGAGGTGGTCAGGGCCGTCGCCGAGTCGGGGCGCGGCGACGACATCGCGCTCTACACCGGCAACGACGACAACATCCTGGCCGACCTGCTCACGCCGGTCGCGGGCCGCCGCCTCGTCGGCGGCCTGCTCGGCCAGTGGGCGGTGTGGACCCGCGCGGCGGTGCTCATGTTCGAGGAGGTACGGCGGGCGTGGGCCGGGGACGACCGGGTCCTGCGCTCCCTGCTGGCCCGCGCCGCCGACCTCACCGACGCCAACGGCGCCGTTTTCGACGTGGCGGGCGGCTTCCGCGGCTGCATCGCCGGAGTCCACGAGGTGCTGCGCGGACAGGGCCTCCTGGCCGGCACGTGGTGCCTCGATCCGGCCGAAGGGCTGTCCCCGGGACAGGCCGAGGAGATCGCCCGGGTCGGCGCCGCCTATCCCTGGCTGGTCGACGACGACTTCGTCGCCGCCCACCTGGACGACTGGCTGCGCTGACCACAGGTGAACCCCGGCCTTGGGCACCGAGGCGGGAGACCGAGGCCGCGGGGCCTGGGGGCTTGGAGTCAGGGCTGGGGAGTGCATCCCCGGCCCCGGGCCGCGCAGGCGATTCGGTGAGCCGCCGCTCTCCTCAGGGAGCGGCGGCTTCACCTTGTCAGACTCGTCAGACGCTCCAGTGCGCCGTGGAGAGGGCGCGGACCGCGTCCTCGTCCACCTCGACGCCGAGTCCCGGCCCCGTGGGCACCAGAGCCGTGCCGTCCACGACCTCCACCGTGCTCCCCCCGACGTAGGCCGAGTGGACGAACTGCCGTCCGTTGAGGTCGACAGGGGTGTCCACGCCGAACGCGGCGAACAGGTGCAGCGAGGCGGCGAACCCGAGATCGGTGTCGGTCAGCCCCGAGCCCATGATGCGCAGCCCCGCGTCCTCGGCGAGCTGGCACAGCCGGCGGGACAGCGTGAGACCGCCTGAACGCTGGACCTTGGCGATGGCGATGTCGACCGCGTCGAGCTTCACGAACGTGGCCAGGTCGGAGGGATGGCGCAGGCTCTCGTCCAGCGCCACGGGCAGGGGGCTCCGGTCCCGCAGCCTGCGCAGCCCGGTGACGTCGTTGGCGGGCAGCGGCTGCTCGAACGCCGACACGTCCAGGTCGGCGAGCCTGCGCGCCATGCGCAACGCGCCGTCCACGGTGTAGGCCTGATTCGCGTCCACCCAGATGGGCGCGTCCGGGGCCGCCTCCCTGACCGCCGCCACGACAGAGACGTCCGTCGCCTCGTCGTGCAGGCCTACCTTGACCTTGTACGCGTGATAGCCCTGCGCCCGGCCCTCCTCGACCGCCTGCCGTACCTCGGCCGGGGTCTGGCCGGCCACGATCCAGCCGAGCGTGATGCGGTCGACGCGGCGCTGGCCCCAGAGCAGGCCGATGGAGACTCCGAGCGCCCGGCCGAGCAGGTCGTGCAGCGCGATGTCGAGTGCGGACTTGGCGATGGGCGAGCCGATCGTCAGCCCCCGGTTGATCACCCTCTCGTAGGCCGCACAGGCGCCGTCGAGATCCCACGCCGGCCGTCCGATCAGCGCGGGAGCGAGGTAGCGGTCGATCGTCGTCGAGATCGACTCCACGGTCTCGTAGGTCCAGGCGGGCGTCGGCGTCGCCTCCCCCCAGCCGGTCCGCCCTCCGGCCGTCACCTTGACGAGAACCCGTTCGGCGGGCCTCCCCGCCGTGGTGACACTCCCTCCGGAAATGCTGAACGACCGGATGGTCGGCAATTCCACGACGAATGTCTCCACCCGCTCGATGACCAGCGAATCCATGATTCTCCCAATGGAATGAATTCATGCTCATTTCTTTTATGGCAATGCCCTCAACCTAGCATGCCGGAAATGGCTCACGAATTAATGGAATGAATTCATTGCCCCTGTTGTCGAGTTCCGGCGTGGACTGAATCCCGCCCTGCCTGGCTCGCGTACGCCCGCGTCGTCGCCGGCGCCCCGGCGAGACGCCCTCCGCGGCGGTCTCGGGCCCGGATGCGCCCGTCCTTGCCGTGAGTCAATGGGGCCGCAGGCCGGCTGCGGTCGGGAAGGTGGGTGTATCCCTCCGGCCGGAGAGGGCGGGCCCTGCGCCCCGTAGGCGTGAAAGCATGTTATGGACATCTGCCGCCCTCCGAGGAGGACCGAAGATGATCGGCAGGCGCTGGAACGTCACCATCGACATCACCGAACACGGTGATGACACTCATGCCCGTGCCGCACTGACCGTTCCGGCCGTGGTCAGCGTTTCGGGCGCGGGACATGCCCGCCGAGTTTGGACTCCAGTGGACAACACCCGGAGAAGCTGATCAGTTCAACAAGGATCGACTCACCCACCTCGGCGGTCCGAGGCAGAGCCTTTCTCGAATATCAGCAAGTCAATGAGAAAGGTCCGTGAGGTCCCAGATTCGGATGCTGCCGTCGTTGCCGCCGGAGACGGCGATTGGTTTGCCTTTGAGCATGGTCACCGCGACCCCGCTGACGGCACCGTGGTGGCCGGAGAAGGGAGGCAGGAGCGGTTTCATCGTCTGCGGGTCCCACACGATCACCGTGCCGTCGTCCTGCCCGGTCACCAGCACCGTCCGGGATCCGACGCGCGTGACAGCCATGGCGGTGGACCGGATGCTCAGGGCCTTGCCATACGGCTCGCCCGTCGTGGCGTCCCACAAGCGGATGCTGCCCCATCCGGGGGCGTACTTACGCCGGAAGAAGACGATGGTCTTACCGTCGACCTGCCCGATCGCCAGGGATTCAGCCTGGCCGCCGCTAGTGATCGGCTTGCCGATCGGTTGGCCGGTGGCCTGGTCCCATAGCTCTATCTGCTCGCCGGCGGCGGTGGCGATGATCCGGCTGCCAACCGCAACGGCGTCCACTGCCGTCGCGTTGACCTGGCGGGGATGGCTTCCCGCCGACAGATCCCAGAGTTCGGCTCCGCCGCCCCGCGTTGCGATGGCCACGACGGAGCCATCCGCCGAGAGCTGGGCAGGTCCGTCTGCGGATGCGACGAAGATCCCTGTCTTGTCCACCCGCTTGCCCGTCGCCGCATCGCGGGCCACCAGCCCATGCTCAACGTCCGCGTAGACGATGACTGGCTTCCCGCCCCGCGTGACCGTGGTCATGGGCGCGTGCTCGATGCACGAGCAGGAGATGGGTGCACGGAATGGCTTGTGGGTGGCCAGATCCCACATGCGGATCGTGTCGTCGTTGCCGGTGGTCACGGCGATGGCCTTGCCCCGGACCTTGGTCACCGCGAGTGTTTCGACGCCCCCGCCGTAGCCGAAGAACGGCTTGCCGAGTTGTCTGCCCGTGCGCAGGTCCCAGATCGTCAGCATCCCGTCGGGATCGCCGATGACCAGGATCGGCGTGGTGCCGTACCTGCCCACCGCCGCCACGTGATCCAAGAGATCGTCGCTGTCCCAGCCGTGGCCGATGAGTTTGCCGGTGGCCAGGTCGGCGACCCGCAGGGTGCTGGCCCCGCCCAAGATCGTGACCGTTCTCCCGTCGAGCTCGTGCAACTCGACGGGGGAGAACTCACCCTTGTGTTTCACCTCGGTGACAGCGCCGGTGGCCAGGTCCCAGCGTTCCATGCGGCCGTAGAAATCGCCGTCGGTACCGGTGACGACTGCGACGCCACCCTGGATGGCGATGCTGTTGATGTAGTCCATCGATGTCACCTTGGCGGTGGCCAGAGCCTTGCCCGTCTTCAGGTCCCACGAACGGAGAACCTCATCCGCGTCCCCGGTGACGGCTACGGTGGTCCCGCCCAGTTGCCCGATCGCCCCGGCCCTGGGTTCGGCCTCATGCCCCTTCAGCGTGGCGCCGACCGCGGAGCCGGTGGTCAGGTTCCAGAGCTGGAGCTCGAAAGGGAACTCGCCTTCGGTCAGCGCGACATGCTGACCGTCGTGGGAGCCAACGGCCAGCAGATTGGTAAGGGTTTGGGTCATGATCGGTGGGGTCAACGGGCGGCGCGTGCCGAGGTCCCACGCGCGCAAGGTACCACCGCTCACGACCGCGATGTCCTTGCCGTCCCAGTGGTGCAGCTCGATGTGGTCCACGCCGCCCTGACCCGCGGGGATGGGCTCGCCAATGAGCTTGCGCGTGGCGAGATCCCAGACGCGAAGCAGGTCGTCGCGGCCACCCGTGACGATCACCGGCTTGCCGTTCACCGAACCAACCGCCGGGGAGACGGCCCGGTTGCTATGCCCGTACATGGCGGGCCCAAGCTGACGGCCGGGCATGGGCGCCGCATGCGCGGTGATCTCCGGGATCGCAGGGGACGATGGGGTGGGTGCGGTGCGAGGATCCGCGCTGCAAGCGCCGGCAAGGGTAAGCAACCCAAGCGCAATCGTAAGCGCCTTGAACGATGCCACCCGAACCCTCCCCGCGATGGCATATCAACGCCTATGGCCATCTATCGGCCCATCTTCCCGTATAGCGACTAGATGATCAATGGAGGGGAAGGGCTGGCCTAGTGCCGATTCGGGCACATATCTGGTCGTAGACGCTGTCACAGCCGACGGGTTTGCTGTGCACGGCAGGCCTTGGTCACGGGCGTTGCGTTTCGAAGAATGGTATCCAGGATCGCGATCTTGCTAACAGGTTTGCTAACACCCTGCCGGGATGCCGGTAGACATCCGAAGAAGTCGATCAATTCAACTAGGCCCCCGAGCAGGCAGTTCTAACATCTGTAGACGTCCGTGGATCATGATCGTTCCGCTTTTGATCCGTAGGGTTCGAAGCACCCTCCGAGGAGTCGATGCCGTACGGTGACGCAGTCATGGTTGCGGTGCGCCCGCTCCACTGAGGAGGATCCCGTCACCGAGCCTGAGCTGGAGCGGCATGGTGAGTCTCGCCGTGTTCTGGGCCACCGGAAAGCCCTCCACGCTCCACGTTATGCTCGCCGTGCAGTCGCCCGCGCGCAGGCTCATCAGGCGACCGTTGCGAATGCTCGCCTGGAGCAGGCCGACGCCGAACTCCAGCCGGAAAGGCCCGCCACCACGGCGGCAACATCCAAGCCCTGTCCGCACCCTGCGGCCTGCCACTATGGGTGTCCGACGTCGAACCCGGATCGGTCCACGATCTGACAGCGGCCCGCGAACACGTCCTGGGGGCGCTGTACAAAACCGCCGCCGACGGTCTCCCCACCCTGGCCGACTCCGGCTACGACGGCGTCGGCATCGGCATTCTCACCCCGGTCAAACAACCCGCCGACGGCCGGCCCCTCGACCTCGACACCCGCACCCGCAACGCACTCCTACGCGCCCTGCGCTGCCTGGGCGAACGCGGCTTCGCCCTGCTCACACAACGCCGGCGCACCCTCCAGCGCATCACCGTCAGCCCCAGCAGAATCGGCGACATCATCAAAGCCGTACTCGTTCTCACCCATTTCGAACACGGCTACCCGAAATGAAAGTCGCTGAGATCACCTCACTGGCCAGACCCTTTGAAAGCAGGGATGGCCCTTTGCTATCCGCGTAGCATGTTGTCCCGTGATCGCTTGTTGCTCCCGGTTTTCGGCGGCGTCGGAAGCAGCGAGTGCGGGCAACTGCTCCTATCGCGGGTGCGAGGTGGGTAGCGTCTGTCTCCGTTGACGCAGATGATCTAGGCTGGGCGCCTCCATCCACGATGAAGCGGCGGCAATCTTGCTCCCATTACCGCAGATGCCCCCGCGCTGGGGGATACCCCTGTTGACCCTGGCGGCTCTGGCGGCCCCCGCATCGCGTACCGTCTGGTGGTATTTCCCAGAAGGGTCGGTCTCCACGGCGGAAGGATTTACCTGCCCCCTCAGCGCGGAGCCGTACGTCTTTCAGGATGTCGGCTGGCTGATAGAGATCAACTGGCGGACCATTACCGCGGAGTTGAACGGCTGGCCCACCGCCGTGATGGTGCTTGGTCTGGGTGCGGTTCTCGCCCTTCGGGGGAGGTGGGGCACAATCGCCGGCTGGGTGACGGCGGCACTGTTCGTGGTGATCGCCGTGGTATTCACGATCCCCTTCGCCATCGAGATCGTCACCGATGACTGCCGGAACACGCTCCGTTTCGGGGGATGGAACATCATCAAGGTCGGGCCGGTCATGCATTATTTGGGCGGCGCGGTGCTGGTCATGTTCTTGTCGCTGCTTCGGCGTGATGAGACGACCGTTATGCCTCGGTGAGGAGGAAGCTGCGTCCGATTGAATGGGGCTCATGACTGCTCATGACGTGGCCCGGCTACTGCCCGATATCCCGGTGCTCCGCGACCTATGCCGGTCCATGGCGGTGCTGGAGGCCGTCCTGAGCTCGGAATGGTCCAGCCGCTACCACTCTTTCGACGCGGACTGGAGTCCTGGGGAGGAGATGGCCTCGATGCGGAACGGCTCCGGAGATGAATACTCCATCGTCTTCTCCGCGGCGGGCGCCTACATCCGCGGCTTCGACCACGAGGCGGTGATGAGCCCGTACGGCAACGACGGGCCGTGGCCGGGGGTACTCGACTCCGTCCCCCACGTCTTTCGCCACTGGGTCGAAGAACCTGTGTTCTGCGACGAGGACGGCATGCCAGTCGTGACCGCTTCTCTGTGGCGGGAGGCCGGTGACGACTGCTGGCGGGTGGGTGAGATCGAGTACCCGGACGGCGAGAGCGACCCCGATGGGTCGGCACACCTGTTCGAGTTGCTCATGGATCCGTCGCCGGAGGCGTTTCAGCGGTTCGCTGAGGATTACTACGGAGTCATCGTGGATCTTGATGCGGTGCGACACGTCTATGCCCTTCGTCCGCTCACGCAGGCGGTGGTCACTACATTGAACGCCGGCCTCGCCTTGGAAGATCTTGCCGAGGACCTTGCGGCAGCGAGGTATCCGTCCGCCACCAGCTGAGAATGAGGGAGAGCAGCGCCGATGCTTCCCGAGTTCTGGGCCTGTGTTCCGCTGCTGTTCCGCCTCGAAGGTAGGGCATGTCTCCAGCGTCCTCCCCATGGAGATCGACCGTTTCGACCCAACCCCGATTTACCAGCAGGTCGCCCGGATCATCCGTGAGCGGATCAAGGCGGGCGAGTTGAAGCCGCGTGATGCGATCCCGTCGGAGTCGAGCATGGTTGCTGATCGCGGGATCGCCGGGAACACAGCGCGGGCCGCGGTCGCCCTGCTCCGTGACGAGGGCTACGTGGTAATGATGCCGCAACGAGGATCGTTCGTCGCCGACCGGGAAAACTGGCCGGCCAAGTAAGTGGCGCCCCAGATCAGGGGACACGTCCGGATACTGCCCAAGCTTGAAATTACTCACTCTGAGTAGTCATATGGAGCGTGCAGTAACGGGCTGGGTGGTCCGCAGCAGGCGGGACGCCCCTGCTCAAAGGAGAGAACCGCGGATGAACCGCAACACGATCGCCGCCGCACTGATTGCCCTCGGCTCCGTCCTGGCCGCGCCCGTAGCCGGCCGGCCCGGCCCACGCAACGCTCCTAGCCGACCCCGTCGGCGAGCTGGTCAACGGGATCACGGGCTCCAGCGACTCGCCCCCCGATGATTTCGACCCCTTCGACTCCCGCTCCGACAGCGACTCCCGCTCGGACAGCAAGTCCGAAAAGTCGGAGTGCTTCGCCGCTGCTCTACGGTTTGCTCTTCCCGGCGGTCAATCCGGGTGGCCGGTTGGCTCCAACATAGGCACGAGGAACTGCCGGGCCACCGCGGCCAGTTGCTCGTCGTCGTCGAGGTCGATGATCTGACTGGGGATCGCCAGGAAGGAGGCGGAGATCCGGACCATCAGTTCGGCCACGAGGTCGGTGTCCAAGTCGCTCGACACGTTGCCCGCGCGTTGCTCGTGGCGGAGCTGGCCTGCGACGAACTGCCGCACGGTGGCGAGGGTTCGGCCCCCGTCGCTGATCATGGAGGGTACGACCAGATCCGGTTCCGCGGTGATCAGACCGCCGATCAACGGGTTACGCCGGATGGCGCGCAATGAGCTCACAAAGCCAAGAACCGCCCGATCGGCGGCGGTACGAGCTTGTTCGATGTCGATGAGGAACTGGTCGAAATATCGGCGGAATTCTCGACGTACCACATGTTCGACCAGCGCGTCCTTCGTGGCGAACCGCCGGTAGACCGTGATCCGCGAAACCCCGGCCCGGCGGGCCACGTCCTCCATGGTCGACCGCCGGATACCCATGCGGCAGAACTGCTCATACGCCGCATCGAGTATGCGTGCACGGGTCTCGTCCGTGTCGTCAACCTGTTCGACGGCATCAATGTACGCGCGCTCCAACAGCGACTCCGAGTCCGACGGCGCCATGAGCCCGGACAGTGCAGATTCCACGATCACCTCCTGTGATTGATTCTGCCTCAATCCCTGACAGTCGCTGTCACGGTCTTGTGATGTCCGACACTGTGTGCTGTATTGGTGATACTCAGATTCATCTCATGTTTCATCGTATCAGCAATGCTCTCGGCCTCACGAGGAGAAGGGACGAAGGCATGGACAAACTCAGCAGGCGCGACATGCTCCGGGCGGGAGGGACGCTGGGCGCATTCGGTGCGCTGACCGTCGCGACCCCCGCGCAGGCGCGCGTGTGGACGTGGTCGCCCAGTGGCTCGGTGGTGGGCACAGGGGCAGGCCTCGACCCGCGGTGGGTCTGGGACCCGGAGGCCGACACGCTGGTCGCCTCGCTGATCGACCGGGGCGAGGTGCCCAGGGTCAACACTCTGCTGCGGACCTGGACCAAGAACGGTCAGCCGTTGCCGGCCGGACTGCCGGCGGACCTGAAGGCCTTCATGGAGAAGGCCCGTCAGCTGCCGGCCTGGGCCGACAGAGGCAAGATTGCCGCCGCGGCCGACTTCAACAACAGGCGGGGGCTCTACACCGGCGTGCTGTACGGCTTCGCCAGCGGCATGATGAGCACGGTCATCCCCAAGGAGGCGCGGGCGGTCTACTACTCGCAAGGTGGTGCGGACATGAAGGACCGCATCTCCAAGACCGCCAAGCTCGGGTATGACATCGGGACTCGGAACGCCTACGACGCCGACGGCGAAATGATCGTGACCTGTGTCAAGACCCGGCTGGCGCATGCGGCCGTGCGCCATCTGCTGCCGAAGTCCCCGCACTGGCAGAGGTCCGCCGACGAGGAGATTCCGATCAGCCAGGCGGACATGATGGTCACCTGGCACAGCCTGCCCACGACCGTGATGAAGAATCTGGTCGCGTGGAAGGTGCCGATGCCCGCCGCCGACTCCGCGGCCTTCCTGCACACGTGGCAGCTGGCCGCGTACATGCTCGGTATCAAGGAGGAGTACATCCCCGCCTCGTGGGCCGAGGCCAATTCCCAGGCCAAGCAGGTCCTGGACCCGGTGCTGGCCCCGACGCCCGAGGGTGTCAAGCTGGCCAACATTCTCCTGGAGCTCGGCGCCACGATCGATGCCGGCCTCCTCACCAAGCGCGTACTTGGCTCGTTGACGCGCTTCATGCTCGGCGACGAGATCGCCGGGTGGCTGAGTATCCCCAGGTATCCGCTCTGGGATGGGCTTCTCAACACGTTCTGGGGGCCCTTCATCGCCGTCCGCGAAGGCGTGCTCAAGGTGTTCCCGGGGGCGGACAGCACCTACTGGCTCTTCGATGAGCTCCTTCGCAAGGTACTCCTGGCCTACCTGTCCGGAGCGCAGCAGATCAGCATCGAGATTCCGCTGACCAACAACCCGAACTACCCGAACTCCTGAGCCGGACCCTCGGCCCAGAAGCGGAGGAAAGCCCCCGGCCTGGCTTGCTTTCCGTAGGCCAGGACACCGTTACGAATTCTCGGGCCCGGAATCCAGCAGAGTCCGGGCCCAGGCCTTCCGCCCCGCCCGTTCGAGTCCCCTGTGTGGGCGGCCATGGTTTCCCGTATTGACCGTTTCCTGGGTGTGCCGACGCCCCAGTCATATCTGTTCACGAATACCCGAAACAGGTTCTAACACGCCTGAACACTCATGACCGGTGACTGATATCAACGGAGCGCTACGAACAGTTGCCGCCAGGTTGAGAAACGGGCTCTTGGTTATCGATCCGGGGAGTCGATCGGTTCCGGCATGGGCGCCAGGAAATATCGGGTCACCCTGGTCGGCTGCTTGTCGGCATGGAGCGTGACAAGCTCGCAAATCATCCAGAACCATCCGGTCAGCGCAGGTGCGGGCTTGTTCGATATCGATGAGAAACCGGCCGGAGTGCCGAGGTTCGGCCGGAAGCCGCGAAGCGATCAGCTGTTTCTTCAAATGTTTCCTGATCGGCTTGCGCCCTTGTTGAGATACAAATAAACCTGATATGTATCATCGTATCATCAGCGTGCGGAACTCAGGAGGAGTCCGGCATGGCAGAGCTGAGCAGGCGCAAGATGCTGATCTCAGGTGGAGCCCTGGGGGCGCTCGGAGCGCTGGGGATGGCGTTCCCGGCTCGGGCGACGCCCTGGACCTGGGCATCGAGCGGTTCGATCGCGGGTGCCGGCGCCGGCACCGATCCGCGGTGGGTGTGGGACGAGGAGGCCGACCCGCTGGTCGCCTCGCTGATCGATCGAGGCGCCGTCCCCGAGGTCAACCGCCTGCTGTGGAATTGGACCCGTAACGACCAGCCCCTGCCCGCGGGGCTGCCGGCGGACCTGCGGGACTTCATGGAGAGAGCACGCCAACTGCCGTCGTGGGCAAACCACGGCAAGCTGAACACCGCAGCCGAGTTCAACAAGTCCAGAGGGCTGTACCTCAATCTGCTCAACGGCGTGGGTGGCGGCATGCTGAGCACCGCCATTCCCAAGGAGGCTCTCTCGGTCTACTACTCCAAGGGCGGCGCGGACATGGAGGACCGCGTCGCCAAGACAAGCATCCTGGGATTCGCCGTCGGATCTCTGAACGCGTACCGGCCCGATGGCTCCTGCGTGGTCGAGGCGGTGAAGACCCGGCTGGTGCACGCGGCGGTACGACACCTACTGCAGCAGTCCCCCCACTGGACCGGCGACATCCCGATCAGCCAGGAGGACATGCTGGTCACCTGGCACACCTTGCCGACCTTCGCCATGCGCAAGATGCTCGAATGGAAGGTCCCGATCAGCGCCGCCCACTCCGAGGCGTACCTGCATGTGTGGCAGGTGACCGCGCACATGCTCGGCATCAAGGACGAATACATTCCCGCCACCTGGGCCGCGGCCAACGCTCAGTCGGACCAGATCCTGCCCCGGAACATGGGGCCGACGCCCGAGGGTGTGGAGCTGACCGACATCCTGCTGGGCCAGCTCGCCGAGCAGACCAGCCCCGCCGGCATCAGCCGGCCGCTGTGCAACGCGCTCGCCCGGTACCTGGTCGGCGACCGGGTGGCCGACTGGGACGGCATCAAACGCGAGCCGGTGTGGGACCTGCTGATCCCCACCCTCTGGCCGAAACTGGTGAGATTCCGCGAAGGTCTCATTCCGCTGCCTCTGGTACCCGAGACCGCCTGGGTCCTCGACGAAGCCGTGCGGAAGTACATCCTGTTCTATCTCACCAAGGCCCAGGAAACCAAGATCGAGATCCCCACGACCAACCGTCCGGGTTTGAGCTGAATGATGATGGGATCGAATGGTGGCGGCCCGGACGAGGGCATCGGGCGGCGCCGGTTCCTCGGGTACGTGGTGGCGGCTCCGACCCTGGTGGTCGCCACCGAACTCAATCTGACGCCGACGTCCGACGTCCGGCTGCCCTCACCGGAACTCACGAAACTGCTCGACCTCAACGACATGATGACCGCGGCGGCGCTGCCGACCTCGGGCCTGATCTCGGTCGAGGTCAACCGGGACGGCACGGTGTCGTTCGCGTTGCCGCGGGCCGAAGTGGGGCAGGGCATCACCACCTCGACGGCCATGCTGATCGCCGAGGAAATGGCCGTGCCGCTGGAACGGGTGCGTGTCACACTGGCCGATGCCCGGCCGGAGCTGGTGTTCAACCAGCTCACCGGCGGGTCGAACACCACCATCGCCACCTATACCCCGATCCGGGTCGCCGCCGCCATCGCCCGGCTCCGGTTGCTGGCGGCCGCGGCGACCGAACTCGGCTTGTCGGTCACCGACCTGACGCTGAAGGCCGGGGTGATCATCGATCGCTCCGGTCGCAGCGTCGACATCGGTGCGCTCGCCGAGAGGGCCGCGAGTACGCGCACCCAGCAGGTGTCGGTGGAGCTCACCTCACGCGAGAACTTCACCGTCATCGGCAGACCGCACAACCGGATCGACGCGCTGGACGCGGTGACCGGGCGCAAGAAGTTCGCGATGGACCTCGACGTCCCGGACGCGAAGCCGACGATGGTGTGCCGTCCGCCGACCATCAACGGCAAAGTCGGCTCGGTGGCCAATCTCGCCGAGGTCCGCGCCATGCCGGGTGTCACCGATGTCGTGACGATCTCCACCGGGGTGGCGGTGCGCGCCAGAACCTTCGGCCAGTGCATCGACGCCGTACGCGCCCTGCGGGTCTCCTGGAAACCCGGTACCGCGGAAGGAAAATCCGACGAGACCGTGCTCCGGGAACTGGAGGCCGCGGAGCTACCGCTCGGGCTCAAGCCGCTGACTCCGACCGTCGAAGGCAGGTTCACCTTCTATTTCCGCAGCAACAGCGCGCTGGAACCCAACTGTGCGATCGCCGACGTGCGGGCCGGCCGCGCCGAGATCTGGTCGGCGTTGAAATCGCCGCTCGTCGCCAAGCAGGCCATCGCCGCCAAGCTGGGGCTGCCGGTCGGCAGCGTTACCGTACACGTCACCGAAGGCGGTGGTTCCTTCGGGCGCAAGCTGTTCTTCGACGCCGCACTGGAAGCCGCCGAGGTGTCCCAGCGGATCGGCAAACCCGTCAAGCTCATGTGGCACCGTGCCGACGACTCCCGCCAGGGCCGTACCCACCCGATGGCCACCTCGCGGGTACGCGCCGCCTATCTCGGCAACACCGTGCTGAGCTACAAGCAGCGGCACACCAGCGTTTCCACGGACCTCGGCCACGGACTCGGTGAGATCATCACCGCCATGGCCGCGAGGCTTCCGGTGGGCGACATCGGCTTCTCCCAAACGTTCTTCCATCTCAGTCAGGCGATGTCCTACAACTTCGGCGCCGGCAGCCAGTTGCTCAACGAAACCGACAAGAGCTTCAACACCGGCAGCATGCGCAACGTCTACTCACCCGACGTCACCTGTGCCCGGGAACTCATCGTCGACCAGCTCGCCGCGAAGATGGGCAAGGACCCCTACCGGTTCCGGCACGACTTTCTCCGCGATGACCGCTCCCGGGCGGTGCTGGCGAAGGTGGCCGAGGTCGGCGCCTGGGGGCGGCCGATGCAGGCCGGCACCGCGCAGGGCATCGCGTTCCACGCCGAGTACAAGGCCGTCAGCGCCGTGCTGGTGGAGATCGACTGCCGGCCCGAAACCGTCAACCGCCCCATCCGGGATGGCGTGGCCGGACCGCGCGTCACCAAGGTGGTGATCGCGGTGGACGTCGGCCTTGCCGTCAACCCGCGAGGTCTGGAAGCGCAGATGATGGGCTGCGCCATGGATGGCATCGCGCTGGCCCTGACCTCCAGCCTGCACCTGCGCGACGGGTACTTCCTCGAAGCGAGCTGGGACAACTACTTCTACACCCGGCAGTGGAACACCCCACCCGAACTCCGGATCATCGTCATGCCCAGCACCTCCGAGGAGCCCGGCGGCGCCGGGGAGTTGGGCGTCGCCGCGTCGATGGCCGCGGTCGCCTGTGCGTACGGTCGCGCGACCGGAACGATGCCCACCAGCTTCCCGATCAACCACAGCACGCTCTCCTTCACCCCCAAACCGACCGTCCCCCCCATTCCCCCATCCCCGACCGACGGCCTGAACCACGCCCGCTGAAACAAGGAGATCTGAGTGCCTCAGCACACTTTCCGCGTCAACGGTGAGCAGGTTACCGTTGACGTCGACGGCGATGTGCGCCTGCTGTGGGTGCTGCGCGACATTCTCGGCATTACCGGGCCGAAGTACGGCTGCGGCATCAACGTCTGCAAGGCGTGCACCAGCCACATCAACGGCAAAGCGGTCAACCCCTGCGCGATCCCCGTCGCAGACCTCCAGCCGACCGACGAGGTCACGACCATCGAAGGACTTCCGGCCACGGTCGGCAAGGACCTGCATCCCATGCAGCAGGCGTGGCTCGACCGCGACGTCGCCCAGTGCGGCTACTGCCAGCCCGGCCAGATCATGGCCGCCGTGGCGCTGGTCCGCCGCGCAGCCGCCGAAGGCCGCGGAATCACCGACGCCGACCTGGATGGCCTCCGCAACATCTGCCGCTGCGGCACCTACTCGCGTATCCGCGAAGCCGTCAAAGCCGGCGCCGAGAACATGTGAGGGGACCCCGGGCACGGCTGTACGTCATGCTGGGTCTTCCCCCTTGAAGATCTTCGGCTGTGTCGGCCGGATCGGTGCGCTGCCGGCGGGGCTGCCCGGATCGGTGCCGGGAGCGGGAAACGGCGGAGGCGTCCCGAACCATCCGTCGTCTCGGCGTCCGTGAAGGCCACTCCTCCAGCGGTGATCGGCACATCGCGAGGACGACCTGGGACGGATGTGGGTCGAGCGGGGCCGTTCGCCGGTTCGAGATCGGGCGAAGTGAAAGATAATGGTATGTCTGATATCGGCGCACCACATATCGGTGCAGTGTCGAAATGTGGCTCGTATCAACGCTTCTCAAACACCCCCTGGAAGTCTTAAACTCGGCGTGTATGTGATCTAGCGCTTAGAGGTGCAGCCATGCCCGAGCCGGTCATCTTTGGGATCTACCACCTTGGCAAGCTTGGCTGGAATGCCCGGAAGTGGGCCAAAGAGCTGGTGCTCAAGCCATTCACCTACGAGAACAACACCGGTAAAGATCTTTATTGTGCGATGCACCTGTACTCGACCGACAGTTCGATGGGATGGCTTCACGTCCCATCGGGCAGCCGGAAGGTGGTGCAGATACCGGTTCCTCGTCTTGGACGAGCTTCGGTGATCGTCTATGCCCGTACGTCGGGTGGAAAGCGCGAATACGGTGGTAGGGGGCTTCTGGCCACTTCATTTCATGTCGCGCTTCCCGCAGGGGGAGGGAAAATCCGTGAATCGCACAAGTTCGCAATCGACAACGCCGGTGCGGACTTCGCGAGCTTGCGCATGAACGCCGGGGGAGCCGAAAGACTGGTCAGGGTCGACGGCCGTGAGTTCTATTTCACCGGCTCCCCTACGTACAGGTATCCACAGGACGTGGAAGCGGCGCCCTCCCGGCATGAAATGGGCTACTAGCGATTTTTGTGGAGCAATTGTCAAGACTTGTGGATGGGAGCCGCACCGACCCAGCGGTGATAGGTGTCTACGTCGACGTTGCTGCCGCGCACGACGGTGACGTCGAACCCCCGGCCGCGGCCGGACCAAGCGAGGGCTTGGCCAAGGTTGCCCGCGCTGGCGCACACCACGGCTCGCGAGCCGTTGTCGGCGAGCAGGCTCGCGACTACCTCGGTGCCGCGGGCCTTGAAGCTGCGGACCGGGTTCGCCGTTTCGAGCTTGATGCTCACCGTGCACCCGAGATCGGGCTCCAGCGCCTCGCAGCGGTACAGCGGAGTGTCGAGAAAAATCGGGTCGATTACCCGGCGAGCCGCCCGGATCCGAGCAGTGTCGAGGCGCGTCTCCTGCATGACGCAGCAGCGTAGCGCCACCGGCGCTGTTTCATTTGGGGGAATGCCCGGTGCCCGTACTGGGAGGTGAGTCAGCACCGACGGAGAGGGAATGCTGTGCGATCTGTCCGACCTGCCACCGTCACCGCCCGTTCACCGGTACGAACACCGTCCAGGGACCGGTCGGCAGCGGTATGACGAGGTGGAGCCGGTCAGACATTGTGTCCCACTCCGCACCCTCGCGGTCCTGATGAACGTTGTCAGTGCCGCAATGCAGTATGGAGACGCCGGATTTGTGGTGAGAAAAGGAGTTCACGGTGCCGCCGAAAAACCAGCAGGTAGCGAACCATGAGTTTCTCAAGGACATATACGAGGACGAGTACTACCCCGATCATGTCGTCGACAAGGGGAAAGCGATCCTGCTGGGACTGTGCGAGCGGATCGAGGCAGAGCGGCCGTCGGATCTGACGGCGCTGTACGTGCTGACGGAGGCCGCGACGGAGGAGTTCAACGAGCTGGAGACGGATTTCGAGGCGGCCGGCAGTGAGATCGAGACTGTCGCGCGCGAGGTGATAGCCGAGGACTTCTGGTTCGTGGCGTCGGCATACGGCTTCGCGGAAGCCGATGCGGAACAGTTGATCGCCACCCGGGAATGGTGATCGACGTCCCTATCGCACCAGACGTCCTTACCGAGATGGACGGGGTTGGCGCGCGCCGGGCGACCGCGATACTTGTGGAGGCCGTCACCCTGCGCGACCCGTACCACCGAGGCTCCCTGACCTGGACGTGAACCTCCCCTTCGAGTCCCCACCAGCGAAGCTGGAGGAGATCGGTACGGCGGTCAGTGACGTGGAGGCGCGCGAGGCCGGCGTCCGGGCCGGGCACGTGATCTCCAATGTCGGCGCGTTCGGCGAGGACATCGTCAAGATCGGCATGACCCGGCGCCTGGAGCCGGAGGACCGGGTTCGGGAGTTGGGCGACGCCTCGGTGCCGTTCGAGTTCGACACCCATGCGCTGGTCTTCGGTGACGACCCGGCCGGGCTGGAGGGGGCAGTCCCCTGAATCAGACCTGGCGGATCCGGGACCGCTGACCAGGACTGCGCAAGCCCTGCCGACCGGTTGAAAGGAGGGCGGCAGGGCTTGGCTTCCGTTCGGGACCTCTGCCCGCTGAGGTCGTCGAACGGCCTTTCAAGGTGCGGCGGACGAGAGAATCACCCGCGGGTCCAGCGTTGGTTGGGGCCGCCGGTGCATGTCCAGATCTGGAGTCTGGCGTTGTTGGTCGTGGCGTTGTTGGCGACGTCCAGGCATTTGTTCGCGCCGATGGCGGTGATGGTGCCGTCGGTGTTGAAGCGCCACTTCTGGTTGTTCTGGCCGTTGCAGTCCCAGATGAGGACGCCGGTTCCGTCGGCGGTGCCGTTGTTGTTGACGTCCAGGCACTTGTTGCCGTAGACCCGCAGCTCACCGGCGGATGTGGAGGTCCACTGCTGGTTGTTCTGGCCATTGCAGTCCCAGATCACCACCTGGGTGCCGTTGGCCTGGGAGGCGCCGGTCACGTCCAGACACCGGCCCGACCCCACGCCCTGGATGCGAGACGTGGACGGGGAAGGCGAGGGCGTGGGATTGGGCGTGCCGCCACTGACCCGGAACACGACGGTGCCGTGGGACGGGACGCTCGCCGAGACGGTGCCGGTGGTCGTGGTGACGGCGTTCGTCCAGGCGTCGCGCAAGTTGAAGGAGTTGCCGGACAGGCCGATGGCGGAGGCGGTGGTGCTGATCGTGGTGGTGCTGCCGCCCTGGTTGAACAGGGCGACCGCGACGTCGCCGTTGCTCAGCCGTTTGGCCAGGATGCGGCGCGTGCCGTCGTTGCTGATCTGGGTGGCCTGAAGGCCGAGCGTGTCCTGGTTGATGGCGATCAGGTGTTGGTTCTTCATGATCGTGGTGGTCGCGTTGTCCATGTTGCGCACGTCGTTACCGGCGATCAAGGGCGCGGCCATGATGGCCCACAGGGCGAAGTGGCTACGCATCTCGGTGTCGTTCATGCCGCCCCGGCCGACCACCATCATGTCGGGGTCGTTGAACTGCCCCGGCGCGGCGTAGCCCGACAGCGGCGCGTTGACGTTGACGATGTTCTGGATGCCCATCGGGTAGCCGTTGGTCTGGCCCGTGTTCCAGGCGTTGGTGATGTCCTCGGTGGTGCGCCAGATGTTGGCGACGTCGCCCCAGTTACGCTGCGGCCCGGTCTTGGAATGGATGCTGTTGGGGTTGATGCTGTAGAGGATTGGTCGTCCGGTCGCCGCCAGAGCGTCCCGCATCTTGGCGAAGGTGCGCACCTGGTCGTCGATGGTGCCGGTGGGGGAGCACCAGTCGTACTTGAGATAGTCCACGCCCCAGGCCGCGAACTGCCGGGCGTCCTGGACCTCGTGGTTGAGGCTGCCGGTCGCGCCCGGGTAGGAGTTGAAGTACTGCGCGCAGGTCTTGTCCAGGGGCGCCTGGTAGAGGCCGAACTTCAGGCCCCTGGCGTGCAGGTAGTCGCCGAGCGCCTTCATCCCGCTCGGGAACCGCGACAGGTTGGCCTGGAGGTTCCCGGCGGAGTCGCGGTTGGGGTCGAACCAGCAGTCGTCGACGACGACGTACTGATAGCCCAGGTCGCGCATGCCGTTGCTGACCAGGGCGTCGGCCGTCTGCCGGATCAGCGTCTCGTTGATGTTGCAGCCGAACGTGTTCCAGGTGTTCCACCCCATCGGCGGGGTTTGGCCCACGCCGTTGTTCAACGCCTGCGCCGGGGTGGCCGAAGTGACCGCCGTCAGGGTCAGCATCACGGTGACGGCGGAGGTCAGCAACGCGCGTATTCGTTTCCTTCTCATTGACAGCGCTCCTCGGTGGATAGGGGATCGGTGATCGGGCCCCTGGCGTGGGCCGATGCCCCGCGCCAGGGGCCCGATCGCTACTCGGTCGAAACGCGCGCCGCGGTCACGGGCCGGCGCAGGTGGCCGCCGGGGTGGCCGGTGCGCCGTTGCTGAGGAAGCCGAAGGTCGTGCTCGCGTTGGCGCCGAGCGAGCCGTTCCACGTCTCGTTGCGTACCGTCACGTTCGAGCCGGAGCCGGAGCGGACGCCTCCCCAGATCTGGGTGATGGCCTGCGAGCCGGACCAGCTCCAGTTGACGGTCCAGCCGTTGATCGCGGAGTTGCCCGCGCGCACGGTGACCTCACCCTGGAAGCCGCCCTGCCACGAATTGGTCACCTGGATGGTCGCGGCGCACGCTCCCGTGACCGGTCCCGACGGTGTCGGAGTGGGGGTCGGAGTGGGGGTCGGAGTGGGGGTGGACTGGAACTGGCTGAAGAACTGCCACGTCTCTCCTGGCAGCCATGTTCTGGAACCGCTGTCGCCGGGTGCCCCGTCCTGCGGGGCGGCGATGTGCCCCTCGTCGAAAGCGGCCCAGACGACCGGACGGCCGCCCGCGCAGCCCGAGTACGTGGTGCTCCAGTGTGTCAGGCTGCCCTGGCCGGGCTCGGGCGGGTTCTGGGCGGTGCAGCCGTTGTTCCGGACGAACCTGTCTCGCATCGACCGCCCGCCGGAGATGTTCAGCACACCGTCCCGCAGGCCGTGCGCCGCGAAGTAGGCGATCGGCTGGGTGCCGCCGCTGCATCCGCTGAGCTGTCCGCCGGAGTAGACCGCGACGGCGCGGAAGACGTCGGCCCTCGCGCAGGCGAGCGCGAAGCTCATGGCGCCGCCGTAGCTGAAGCCGAGGGCGAAACGCTGCGTTGTCTCGACGCAGAGATCGGCCTCGATCCGCCGGATCATGTCGTCGACGAAGGTCACGTCTTCGCCGCCGCTGTTGGCCCAGCCGTTGTTGAAGCCCTGTGGCGCGACGAAGATCGTGCTTTCGCCGGCCAGCCGCTGGAGCCCGTAGTAGGACCAGACGTCGCGCTGCACGGTCTGGCCGGTGGCGACGTCGGTGGCGGTGCCGCCCAGCCAGTGGAAGCCGAAGACCAGCCGGTACGGCCGCCGGTTGTCATAGTTGCCGGGGATTCTCAGGATGTAGCTGCGGTTCTTGCCGCTGCTCTGGATCGTGTTGGTGCCGTTCTGGAGGGTCGGCGTCCTGCCGCACCCGGCGGTCGCCGCGAGGGCGTTGCTCGACGTGCTCGCGCTCGCACTGTGACTTATCGCCACGGCACCCATGGAGAGGACGAGAAGCGCCGCGGCCGTGATGACGGTGAGCAGGGATCCGCGTCTGGACATGGGGTGACTCCTTTCTGTCCGGTCATTGGAAGGAGGCGTCGTCGATGTAGAGCCCGTCGGTTCCGGCGGCCGTCTCGACGTAGAAGGAGGCGTTGGTCAGCAGGTTCCCGCCGCCGCCGCTGCCGCCGCTCGGGGTGAACTGCCACCAGTTGAGGTTGAGCAGGTAGCCGCTGCCGCCGGTGAAGCGGAGATACAGGTCGCGGGTTCCGGTGGCTCCGCTCACCGGGCAGGTGACGGTGGTCCAGTTCTGCCACCCGCCGGTCCCCGGGACGGCACAGGTACCGACCAGGGTGCCGGTAGCGCTGCCCAGGCGGAGTTCGATGGTGCCGCCGCTCGACCCCGAGGCCACCCGGGCGGTGAAGGACGACGCCCCGGTGCCGAAGCCGGCGCCCTTGACCTTGATGTTGTCGCCGTTCTCGATCCAGCCGACGTTCATGCCACCTTCGCTGGACGGCTCGGTCTCGACGCCGGTTGCCCAGGCGACGGTCTCGGCCTCCTGGCGCACGAACGGGTTCAGCGTCCCCACCTGCGGAGGGCCGGCGGTGGTCATATTGATGATCGGGATGGTGCCGTCGGCGTTGTAGGTGAACTTCTCCACGGCCACTGACCTGGTGTAACCGCCTCCGCCGGGGAGAGCGCCGTTGTGGTAGAAGAAGTACGAGCTCCCGGCGAAGTCGATGATCCCGGGGTGGTTGGTGAAGCTCGACCCCTGCTTCGGCATGACCGTTCCACGGTAGGTCCACGGCCCGGTGGCACTGGGGGCCGTGGAGTAGCCGATGAACTCCGAGCAGCATTCGGCGGCGAACACGTTGTAGTAGAGGCCGTTGCGTTTGAAGACCCAGGGTCCCTCCTCGTAGAGGGTGGGACGGCTGGCGTTGCCGTTTCGCGTGCCGAACCCCGCCGTGGTGAGCGGAATCTGGGTCGGGCTGCCGGAGTAGGAGATCATGTCGGTGTTCAGCCGGACGTACCACAGGCGGGGGTTTCCCCAGTAGAGGTAGGCCTGGCCGTTGTCGTCGATGAGGACGTTGGGGTCGATCTCACCGTTCTCGACCAGCGGGCGGCCCAGCGCGTCACGGAAGGGCCCGGTGGGGCTGTCACCGACCGCGACACCGATGGCCATTCCGCCGGTCGCCCGGTTCCGCACCGGGACGTACCAGTAGAACTTCCCGTTGCGGTAGGCGACGTGGCCGGCCCAGGCGTTGGCATCGGCCCAGGCGAAGGTGGCCAGGCTCATCGGTGAGCCGTGGTCGGTCCAGTTGGCCATGTCCGTGGTGGAGTACACCCGCCAGTCACGCATGGTGAAGTACGTCGAGCCGTCCTCGTCGTGGCCGGTGTAGAGGTAGAGGCGGCCGTTGTGGACGAGCGGCGCCGGGTCGGCGGTGTAGATGGTCTGCACGATCGGGTTGTCGGCCCTGGCCAGGGACGGCAACAACGTGGTCAGCAAGAACAGGCTCACGGTCCAGAGAACCAGGTGGCGAGATCTCCTCCTGGCCGCGCGAAGTACGGGTCTCACCTGTCGTCTCCCTCAGGCGGATGTTTGACGGGGGTGCCGGTGACCTCGGACGTGGCGGGTCGGAGTGTTCGCCACGTCCGAGGCGGTTCAGAGGGTGATCAGCAGGGGGAGTTGGTCTGGGTCGACAAGCCCATGCGCCAGAGCAGGCGGCGTGATGGTGCAGATCTCATGGCGATCCTTTCGAGGGTGGACCTCAGGCTGGGGAGTGTGTGCCCGACCCCGCATTCCGTCGCTATGTGAGCGCTGACGTTTCCGCGTGACCCGGGCGGGCTCGGTCCTGCACCGAGCCCGCCGTGCCGGCTCCATCCGGTCCTGATCGCGTGCCGTGACTGCGCTCACCCGATGGGCGTACGCCTTTGCGGTGAACGTCAGGAACGTTCGAGCCGGACCTGTGTCATGCCGTCAACGCTGTAGTGTCAGCAGGCCCGGCCGGTAGGGCAGGAGGCCGTAGTCGCCGCCGGAGCTGGGGTTGCGTCCCTGGTAGAGCAGCTGCAGGTTGCAGGGGTCGACGGTCATGGTCTGATCGGCGTTGGTGCGGATCAGTTCGCCGTGGCTGATGTCGTTGGTCCAGGTGGCGCCGCTGTTGGCCTTGCCGGCGAAGGGGTTGCTCTCGGTCGCGGCCTGCGGTGTCCACGTACCGTTCAGACTGGTGGCCGTGAACGAGCGGAAGTAGCGGCCCTGCGAGCCGATCGCCTCGACGATCATGAGGTAGCGGTTCTGGCCCTGGAGCTTGTAGACCTGAACGGCTTCGAACAGGTTGTTCGTCGTGTCGCTCATGATCACCGTTGATGTCGTGCCGAAGCTGCCCGGGAAGTTCCCGATGGGCATGCCGGCCCGGTAGATCTTGCCGTTGTCGCCGGCGAAGAACAGGTACATGTTCGTGCTGTCACCGATGAGCGTCTGGTCGATGGGTCCTGTTCCGGAGCCGGTGATGCTTCCGGAGAAGAGCACCTGCTGCGATGACCAGCCGTTCGGATTGGTGGGGTCGCTGGAGGTCCGGTAGGAGAAGGCGGTCCCGCCCCACTGGTAGGCGAGTACCCAGATGTTCCTCGGGGCGAAGTAGAAGAGCGTGGGCGCGACAGTGGAGGAAGACATCGTGTTCTGGCTGGCCGAGGCCATGTCGGACCAGTTGGTGAAGAGGCCGAAGTTCATCGAACCCCAATTCGTGCCCGTGTCGTGCGTCGTCGCGTAGACGAGGTGCCTGCCGTTGTAGGGGGCGGTGGTGAAGTCCTTGAGCGAGACCCACCCCGACTTCGGGGTCGCCAGCGGGCCCGTCGATGTCCAGCGGTACGTCGACGGAAGATCGCACATACCGGTCGGGGTCGGCGTCGGGGTCGGGTTGGGCCCGCTGCCGACCTGGACGAGTTGCCACTGCTGGTTGTTGCCGCCCCAGTCGTCGTACTGGACGATGTTGGCGCCGTCGGCGGTGGAGGCGCCCTGTACCTCCAGGGCCTTGTTGCTGTTGCGGTTGATCAGGCGGATGTAGCCGCC
>NZ_JBEOZN010000104.1:0-36119 GCF_040298085.1 Streptosporangium sp. NPDC001681
CCCCACCGCGGCCCCCGGGCCGGGGCCGGATCCGGGACCGGGCTTGGGGCCAGGGCCAGGGGCAGGCTTGGGAGCCGAACCTGGGCCGGCCCCGGGGCCCGGCTTGGGGACGGGGCCGGGCTTGGGAGCCGGGCCGGGGCCGGATCCGGGACCGGGCTTGGGGCCCGGCTTGGGGCCAGGGCCAGGCTTGGGAGCCGAACCTGGGCCGGCCCCGGGGCCCGGCTTGGGGACGGGGCCGGGTTTGGGAGCCGGGCCGGGTTTAGGGGCGGGATCGGGCCTCGGGCCCGGCTTGGGGACGGGCCGGCTTCCGGGTTCCGTCCCGCCTCCGGTGGACTGATCTCCTGATCGGCCGCTGGATGGTCGGTCGTCCGACATGATGAGGCCCCCCTCGGCGATTCGCGCTTCTCATCTGGGACTTTCCCATCCGGTAGCGGTCCTCCTCGCGAGGCGGCGACGCACCTGACAAGATCTCGCCACTTTCGTGACCGCATCTGGTCATGGATGCGAAACTTTGCACGGATGCCGGGACGCGGTCCGCCGCCCCGGCCGCCATGGTCGCCGTGCCCGTGGCGCTCGGTATCGATCGGATCAGCAGGCGCTCAGCCGACCAGCAAAGTGTCTAGTGTCCTTATATATCCGCCTCGGGCTGCAGATCTGCCGCCCGCCCGACCATCCATGCGAGGATGCCCAAACGTGAAGATAATCATCAAAATACTGGTGGTGGCCGCCGCCCTGTGGGCGGCGACCCGGCTCGTGGACGGCATCACGGTGTCCGCGCAGACCCCCGTCAAGGAGATCGGCACGCTCCTCGCCGTCGCCCTGGTGTTCGGGATCGTCAACACCGTTCTCAAGCCCATCATCAAGACGCTCGGCTGCGCCTTCTACATCCTCACGCTGGGCCTGTTCGCCCTGGTCGTCAACGCCGGACTGCTCCTGCTGACCAGCTGGATCGCCAAGGAGCTCAGCCTGCCCTTCCACGTGGAGGGCTTCTGGCCCGCGTTCTGGGGCGCGATCGTCATCGGCCTGGTCAGCTGGATCCTCGACCTGATCCTCGACGCGATCGTCGGCGACTGAGCCGATGGTCGTCCTCCTTGACGGCGCCCACCTGACCTGCGAGCAGGTCGATCGGGCGGCTCACGGCTCCGGGGTCGCGCTGGGCTCCACGGCCCGCGCGCGGGCGGCATGGCGGACGGCCGCCCTGCTCGAAGGGCCGGTGTACGGCCGGACCACCGGTGTGGGCGCCAACAAGGACGTGGAGACCGAGGCCGCCGGTCTCGACCTGCTCCGCAGCCACGCGGGCGGTGCGGGACCGCGGATCGAGGAGTTCCGTGCCCGCGCCACCCTCGTCGTCCGCCTCAACCAGCTGCTCGCCGGCGGCTCGGGGGTCGACCCCGCACTCCTGCCGGTACTCGCCGCCGCCGTCAACCGGGGCCTGACCCCGCCGATCCGCACCTACGGCGCCATCGGCACCGGCGACCTCACCGCCCTGGCCACCACCGCGCTCTGCCTGGTGGGCGAGCTTGCCTGGAGACCTCCCTCCAGGAGCGCACAGACCGAGGGCGCACAGACCGGGCCCCCCGCCGGAACGCGGGCCGACGAGCCCGTACCCCGGTTCGCGCTCGCCGCCGGTGACGCGCTGCCGTTCATCAGCTCGGGTGCGGCGACCCTGGCGGACGCGGCACTGGCCTGCCATCGCCTGGGAGTCCTGCTGTCCGCCGCCACCGCGGTCGCGGCCCGCTCCTTCCTGGCCGTCGAGGCCTCACTGGAACCGCTCTCCCCCGTCGTGCAGCGCGGCCCCGAGCAGACCTCGGTCGCGGCCGAGCTGCGCGACCTGGTCGGCGCCACCAGCCCGCGCCGCGTGCAGGACCCGTACGGCTACCGTGCCTTCCCACAGGTCCACGGGGCCGCACTCGACGCTCTTCGCCACGCGGAGCGGACCGTCGCCGAGGAGATGAACGCGGCCCCGGAGAACCCGTTGATCGCCGACGGCCGGGCCTGGCACAACGGCAACTTCCACTCGGCACGGGTCGCGCTCGCCCTCGACGCCCTGCGGGCCGCGCTCGTGCAGACCGCGACGGTGAGCGCCGCCAGGCTCGCCACCCTGAACGACCCGGCCCACACGGGGCTGCTCCCCTTCCTCGCCGAGCGCCCCGGCGGCTCCGGGGTGATGATCCTCGAATACGTCGCGCACTCCGCCCTGGCCGAGCTGCGCCATCTGGCCGCCCCCGTCACCCTGGGGGGCGCCGTGCTCTCCCTGGGGACCGAGGACCACGCGAGCTTCACCCCGCAGGCGGCCCGCTCCGCGCTCGCCGCCGTCGAGCCGCTGGAGATCGTCCTGGCCTGCGAGCTGGTGGCCTCCGTACGGACCCTGCGCCTGCGTGGCGTCCCCTGCGACCTGCCCCTCGATCCCGCGCTGGACGACCGCCCGCTGGACACCGACCTCGACGTGGCACGCGGGCTCCTGCCCGGCCTCGCCGTTCGCTGACTCCCCGCCGGTCAGCCGACCGAGCCGCGCTCGTGGAGCTGGGGGGCCTGGACGATGCGGCGGCGGCGCGGGTTGCCGTCGGCGGCGGCCACCACCATCCGGACGGCGGCGCGGACGATGCCGTCGATGTCCCAGTCGACGGTGGTCAGGCCGGGGGTGAGCAGACCCGACATGGGGTGGTCGTCGTAGCCCATCACCGACACCTCCGACGGGATGACCAGCCCCCGTTCGGCCGAGGCCGCGTAGACGCCGTAGGCGATCGAGTCGGCGAAGCAGAAGAACGCCCGGTGCCCGGCGTCGAGCATCTCGCCGGCGACCCTGGTGGCGGATGCCGGCGACTGCGGGGCGGTGACCAGCTCGATGTCCAGATCCAGCCGCCCGGCCTCGGCCATGACGTGCACGTCGGCGGGCCTGTCGGGGGTGCTGGCCCTGGTCGAGGTGAGGACGGCCAGGCGCCGGTGCCCCCGCTCGCGCAGGTGTTCCAGGGCCAGGGTCACCCCGGCCCTGTTGTCGAAGACGACCTCGCCCGCGGCGCGCGCGCCGGCCAGCGCGTCACCGATCGACACCACCGGCAGCCCCTCGCACAGCTCGGCCCAGAGCGGTGCCGCGGGGTCGACCGGCTGCACGATCAGCGCGTCCACCCGCTGGTCGCGGAGCTGCCTGGCGAGCGTGTGCTCCCTGGCGGGGTCGCCCGCGGCGTCCAGGATCAGGGCGTAGCGGTCGTTGTCCTTGAGCGCGCGGCCGATACCGACGGCCAGTGCCTGCTGCCAGAGATCCTCCAGCGAGCCGCAGAGCAGGCCGATCATGCCGGTTCTGCCGCTGGCCAGCGCGCGGGCGATGGGATCGGCCTCGTAGCCGAGCTCGGCCGCGGCCCGGCGCACCCGCTCGATGGTCTCCTCCGAGACCTGCATGCCGCGCAGCGCGTACGAGACGGCGGCGGGTGACAGGCCGGTGGCCTTCGCCACCTCACGTATGGTCGCTCGTTTCCGAGGCTGGGGCATCGGACCAGCCTATTCCTCGGGACCTCTGGGAGCGCGCTCCACAGCGAATCACATCTTTCCGGAGGTATTGACACAATAGTAGGTGAAACGGTTCACTGAAACGGTTCACTGAACCGTGTCACTGTTGGATGTACCATGGTGAGAGCGGTTACCTATATTGTAGGTAGGGAATACCTCGATAGGCCGGGAGGAGGACGGTTGTGACCGTCGACGTTCACCAGCATCTGTGGACGCCCGCATTCGTCGACGCGCTCAGGCGCCGCACGGCCGCCCCCCGCCTCGACGGCTGGACCCTCCACACGGACGGCGAGCCCCCCTACGAGGTCAACCCCGCGGACCACGACCTCGCCGCGCGCCTCGCGCTGAACTCGGACCTCGCCCTCGCCCTGGTGTCGCTGTCCAGCCCGCTCGGCATCGAATCGCTACCGCCCGAGGACGCCTGGCCGATCATCGACGCCTACCACGAGGATGCCCTCGCCCTGCCCGCGCCGTTCGGCGCCTGGGCGGCGACCTGCCTCAGCGAGATCGATCCGGACAGGCTCGCCAGAAGCCTCGACACCCGGCATGCGGGGCGGAGGTTCGCCGGGCTCCAGCTGCCCGCGACCGCCGTGCGCGACGCCGCGGGCCTGGCCAGGGTCGCCCCGCTGCTCGACGCGCTCACCGAGCGCGACCTGCCGCTCTTCGTGCACCCCGGCCCCGCCCCCGAGGCCGAGGAACCCGAGGGGGCCGGGGTGCCCGGCTGGTGGCCCGCCGTCGTGCCGTACGTGCAGCAGATGCACGCCGCCTGGTACGCCTTCGCCGCCTTCGGCCGGGCCCGCCACCCCCGCCTGCGGGTCTGCTTCTCACTGCTCGCCGGGCTGGCCCCGCTCCACTCCGAGCGCCTGGCCAACCGCGGCGGGGAGGGCCGGGGGCAGGTCGACCCCGGCATCTTCCTGGAGACCTCCTCCTACGGCCCGCGCGCCATCGACGCGATCATCCGCGAGCTCGGCGTCGACGTCGTGGTCAGCGGTTCCGACCAGCCCTATGCCGCCGCCCCGGACCCGGGACTCGGCGACGCCGCCTGGCACGCCATCGCGGTCACCAATCCCAACCGTCTACTGGATCGAAAGGAGTCGCGTTAGTGAACCAGTCCCAGGGCCGTGAGAGCTGTGCGCTCCCGGCGACGACGGCCCCGAACGGCGAGATCGCCAGGCGAGTGGACAGCCGCGGCTCCAAGCCGTCCGGCGGTGAGTCCTGATGAGCTACGAAGCCCTGCCCGCCCGCGTCCTCGACCGGCGCGAGCTGCTCGACCTGGTCAACGAGCTGGCCGCCGACCCCTCCCGGTGGGAGGACCAGGTCGAGTTCCCCGAGGAGGGGGGCCGCCACTACGCCTCCCTCTACCGTGACTCCCACGTCGACATCTGGCTGCTGTGCTGGCGGCCCGAGGACGACACCGGCTGGCACGACCACGACACCTCCTCCGGCGCGGTCCGGGTGGTGGCCGGGACGCTTCTGGAGTGCAACCCCCGGATCGGCGGCGAGCACCTGGAGACCGCGATCTCCCAGGGCGAGTCCTTCTCCTTCGGCCCCGACCACATCCACCGGCTGAACGGCGCGGTGCACGGCAGCGTCTCGATCCACGCCTACTCGCCGCCGCTCTGGCGCCTGGGCCAGTACTCGATCAGCGACAGCGGCGTGATGCGCCGCGTCTCGGTCAGCTACGCCGACGAGCTGCGCCCGCTGGACGACGTCGAGCAGATGGTCGAGGTCGCCTGAGGCCGATGACACGGTCCGTCACCGGCCGACCGGTGACGGACCGATGTGGATCGGGTCAGAACACCCGCTCCCGCACCGCCCTGGCCATGCCCGGGTCGTCGGCGAAGACGCCGTCCAGGCCGAGCCGGTAGAGCCTCTCCAGCCAGCCCATCACGTCGCCGGTGGCCCGGGGGAAGGCCGGGCTGGCCGGGTTGCCCAGCCGGAAGTCCAGCGGAAGGTGTGAGTTCTCGTTCCTGACGGTCCAGGCGTGCACCTTCAGTCCCGCCTCGTGGGCGTCCCGGATGAACGTGGTGGGCGGCAGCAGGCGGCCGTCGGGTCCCGCCGGCACGATCCGCCGGGTGTCGACGCCGACGCCGTCCGCGTAACCGGCCACCTCACGCAGCCCCGCGGGGGTGACCATGGCGTCGTAGGTGCGCGGGTCTCCGGCCGCGATCCAGTCCTGCGGGGCGCCGCCGGCGGTGATCAGCTGGATCAGCGGCAGCTCCGTCATCTTGCTCAGTTCGCGCAGGTTGGCGGTCTCGAAGGACTGGATGAAGACCGGGGCGCCGCTCCCGCTCCAGCCGTGCCTGCCGAGCACCTCCAGCAGTGGCTCCTCCAGGGAGAGGCCGATGGAGTCGAAGTAGCTCGGGCTCTTGGTCTCCGGGTAGACCCCGACCCCGTGCCGCCGTGCCAGCTCGACCACCTCGTCGAAGGTGGGGATCTCCGCGAGGCCGTTGAAGACGGTGTTCCCCGGGCGCAGGTCGGGGATGCGCTCCTCGGCCCTGAGGGTCTTCAGCTCGGCGAGCGTGAAGTCCTCGGTGAACCAGCCGGTGATGGACCTGCCGTTGACGGTCTTGGTGGTCCGGCGGTCCGCGAACTCGGGATGGTTCTCGACGTCCGTGGTGGCGCCGATCTCGTTCTCGTGCCTGGCGACCAGCACGTGGTCCTTGGTCGCGACCAGGTCGGGCTCGATGTAGTCGGCGCCGAGCGCGATGGCGGCCTCGTAGGAGAGCAGGGTGTGCTCGGGCCGGTGCGCACTGGCGCCCCGGTGGCCGATGACGATGGGTTCGCGGACACGGGGCTCGGCGATCGCGGGTTCGGATTGTGGCAACACGAAGGCGACGGTACCGGTCACGAGGGCCGACAGCACCGCGGCCTGAAACCTACGGATCATGCCGAGGACCGTAGGAGAGTCAGATGACTTGTTGAGTAACGACGCGCAAAGGAAGCGGGTCAGATAGACAGTGGATCACAAAGGTTGAGGAGCCCCGGAGGCGGCAGAGCACGAAACGGCGCGGCCTGAGTGCCAAGAAACGGGTCCCGGGGACGCCGGTCAGGCCAGGGAGGGGGAATCCTCGGCCGGCCGGGTTCCCGGCGGGGCGCCCGTACCGGCCTGCGTGACCGGTCGCCCCGCCAGGAACCCGGCCGCCAGTTGCAGGCCGCACGCGCCGAGCCCGGCCAGCAGCGGCAGCGTCCAGCCACCGGAGAACTGGTGGAGCGCGCCGACCAGGAGCGGCCCGAGCGCGGCCAGCACATACCCGACGGACTGGGCGACGGCCGAGAGCGCGGTCACCGAGACCGGGTCGGGGGCGCGGAGCGCGATGATGAGCAGGGCCAGCGCGATCGAGGCGCCCTGCCCCACACCGAGGACGATCATCCAGAGCCACGGGAGGGTGGCCGGGGCGAACAGCACACCGAGGTATCCGGCCACCGTGAGGAGGGTCGCGGCGGTGACGTACGGCACCTGCGACCGCGCGCGCCCGGCGAGGATCGGGACCGTGAACGTGGCCGCCACCTGGGCCAGGTTGGTGAGGCTGAGCAGGTATCCGGCCTGGTCGGCGGGGAGTCCCGCGTCCTTGAAGATCGTCGGTAGCCAGGCCAGCATGACGTAGAAGGTCAGCGACTGCAGGCCCATGTAGACGGTGACGTACCAGGTCATCCGGGTGCGGAGCAGCTGTGCGAACGGTCTGGGCGCGACCTCGGAGCGGGCGGGGCGGCGCAGCGCCTGGGGCAGCCAGAACACCGCGGCGGCCAGCGCCGGGATCGCGGTCATCGCGGTCACCTCGCGCCAGCCGTACCCGGTGGCACGCTCCAGCGGGATCATCAGCCCGGACGCCGCGGCGGCGCCCAGCACCAGTCCGGAGACGTAGATCCCGGTGAACAGGCCGACTCGCGAGGGGAAGTGCTGCTTGACCACGCCGGGCATCGCGACGTTCATGACGGCGATGGCCATGCCGGCGACGGCCGCTCCCGCGTAGAGCGCGGGGACGCTTCCCGCGCTGCGCAGCATCACCCCGGCGGCCAGGATCAGCAGCCCGGCCATGAGCGTGCGGTCCAGGCCGAAGCGGCGGGCGAGCAGCGGGGCGAGCGGGCCCAGCACGCCTAGGCAGACCACCATGGCCGTGGTGATCGCTCCTCCTCCGGCGGCGCTCAGCCCGAGGTCGCCCATGATCTCGTCCAGCACCGGGGAGACGCTCGCCAGCGCGGGCCGCAGGTTGAGCGAGGCGAGCACGAAGCCCGCGATGAGCACCACCCACGACACCCGCGACACACCGACCCCCCGCTCGACCATTGGCCAACCTTCCCACAGCCCGCTTGGTGAAGCGCTTCGAGGGGTAGTGCCCGGCACCCGTGCCGGGCACGCACCGATGAAGCCGCCACGGCAACGCGGTGGCTCACCGATAACGATGGCCACCGGTTTGACCATCCGGACGGTGAGTCAGTATGTTCACTGAAAGAACATTCGTTCGCATACCGAACATGCGTTAAGGGGGCGCGATGGCCACGGTGGTTCCGCTCGCCGAGGCGGTGGCCGATCTCGTGCACGACGGCGACAGCGTGGCGATGGAGGGCTTCACCCACCTCATCCCCTACGCGGCCGGGCACGAGATCATCAGGCAGGGGCGCCGCGATCTCACCCTGATCAGGATGACCCCCGACCTGATCTACGACCAGATGATCGGGATGGGCTGTGCCGGCAGGCTGGTCTTCTCCTGGGGCGGCAACCCCGGGGTGGGCTCGCTGCACCGCTTCCGCGACGCGGTGCAGAACCGCTGGCCAGGCCCCCTGGAGATCGAGGAGCACAGCCACGCAGGCATCGCGAACGCCTACGTCGCCGGGGCCTCCGGGCTGCCCTTCGCGGTGCTGCGCGGTTACCGGGGCACCGACCTGCCCGGCAGGACCGCCAACATCAGGCCGATCACCTGCCCGTTCACCGGCGAGGAGCTGACCGCGGTCCCCGCGATCAACCCGGACGTCGCCGTGATCCACGCGCAGCGCGCCGACCGGCGGGGCAACGTGCAGCTCTGGGGCATCACCGGCGTGCAGAAGGAGGCGGTCCTGGCCGCCCGCCGCTCGCTGGTCACCGTGGAGGAGGTCGTCGACGAGCTGGAGCCGCGCCCCGGCGCGATCGTGCTGCCCGGCTGGGCGATCACCTACGTCTCCGAGGCCCCCGGCGGCTCCCACCCCTCCTACAGCGCCGGGTACTCCAGCCGCGACAACGACTTCTACCTCGCCTGGGACGAGATCAGCCGCGACCGGGAGACCTTCGCGGCCTGGATGAGAGAGCACGTACTTTGACGACCGCCCCCTCCCACAGCGCCGGCTACACCTCCGACGAGATGATGACCGTGGCCGCGGCCCGGCGGCTGCGGGACGGCGGCTCGTGCTTCGTCGGCATCGGCCTGCCCAGCGTCGCCGCCAACCTCGCCCGCCGGACGCACGCCCCCGACCTGGTCCTCGTCTACGAGTCCGGCACCATCGGCGCCAAGCCCGACCGGCCGCCCCTGTCGATCGGGGACGGCGTGCTGGCCGACACCGCCGACGCCGTCGTCAGCGTGCCGGAGATCTTCAACTACTGGCTCCAGCCGGGCCGGATCGACGTCGGATTCCTGGGCGCCGCCCAGATCGACCGGTTCGCCAACATCAACACGACGGTGATCGGCCCCTACGACGACCCGAAGGTCCGGCTGCCCGGCGCGGGCGGGGCCCCCGAGATCGCCGCCTCCTGCCGCGAGGTGACGGTGGTCGTGCGGCAGAGCCGCCGCACGTTCGTCGACCGGGTGGACTTCGTGACCTCCGTGGGCTTCGGCTCGGGGCCCGGCGACCGCGAGCGCCTCGGCCTGCGCGGCAGCGGCCCCCGCACGGTCATCACCGACCTGGGCATCCTGGAGCCCGACCCGGACACCTGCGAGCTGGTCCTCACCCACCTGCACCCTGGCGTCACCCTCGACGAGGCCCGTGCCGCCACCGGCTGGGCGCTGGCCGCCGCCCCCGGCCTCCGCGAGACCACGCCCCCGACCCCCGAGGAGCTCGCCGCCCTCCGCGTGCTCACCGGCAAAAAGCCGTGAAGGGTGCGGCGCCGGGTAGGTCGCCTCTCCGGGGCGGCGCCGTCCCCGGGGAAACCGGCTCCCGATCCGCCGTGACCAACGTTCGAGCCATCCGGAGGTGACCATGACCTCTCCCGTCGCCACCGGGCTGTTCTCCGGGATGTTCGCCAGGGGCGGGGCCGCCGCGCAGGTGTCGGACGTCGCGTGGCTGGCCGCCATGCTGGACGTCGAGTCCGCGCTGGCGACCGCGCAGGCCGGGATCGGGCTGGTCCCCGCCGAGGTGCCCCCGGCGGTGGCCGCGGCCTGCCGTCCCGAGCTCTATGACCTCGCCGAACTGGGCGCCGAGGCGGCCCGGAGCGGCAACCCCGTCATCGGCCTGGTCGCCGCCCTGCGGGCGCGGATCGAGCCCGGCCTGCGGCGGTTCGTGCACTACGGCGCCACCAGCCAGGACATCAACGACACCGCGGCGATGCTGCTCTCCCGCCGCGCCCTGGCCCCCGTCCTGGCCGACCTGTCCGCCTGCGCCGGGGCGTGCGCGCGGCTGGCGTCCGAGCACCGCGGCAGCGTCATGGCCGGGCGTACGGTCGGCCAGCACGCCGTACCGGTCACGTTCGGGCTGAAGGCGGCGGGCTGGCTGAGCGCGCTGGACCGCTCCCGGACCGAGCTGGCGCGGGTGCCGCTGCCGGCCCAGTACGGCGGGGCGGCGGGCACCCTGTCGGTCCTCGGCGAGCGGGGCCACGAGGTGCCGCCGCTGCTCGCGGCCGAGCTCGGGCTGGCCGAACCGGTCATTCCCTGGCACACCGACCGGACCCCGGTCGTCCGGCTCGCCTGCGCGCTCGGCACCGCCACGGGGACGCTCGGCAAGATCGCGAACGATGTGAAGCTGCTGGCCCAGACCGAGGTGGCGGAGGTCGCCGAGCCCACCGGACCCGGGCGGGGCACCTCCAGCGCGATGCCGCACAAGCGGAACCCGGTGGGTTCGATGTCGGTACTCGCCTGCGTCCAGCGCGTACCCGGGCTGGTCGCCTCCCTCCTCGGCGGCATGGTCGCCGAGCACGAGCGCGCGGCCGGGCCCTGGCAGGCCGAGTGGGAGACGCTGGGCGAGCTGCTCCGGCTCACCGGCAGCGCAGCCTCCTGGCTGCGCGAGGTGCTGGAGGGCCTGACCGTGGACACCGCCAGGATGCGCGCCAACCTCGACGCGACCCGGGGGTTGCTGATGGCCGAGCAGGTGGTCGTCCGGCTCGGCGGCACCCCGCAGGACCGGCGGCTGGTGGACGCCGCCTGCGCCCGCGCCGCCGCCGGGGGCCTGGCGCTGCGGGAGGTCCTGCTCGCCGATCCCGGTGTCCCCCTGACCGCCGAGGAGGTCGACGCGGCCCTCGACCCGGCGGGTGCCCTGGGCTCCGCCTTCACCTTCGTCGACCGGGCGCTCGCCGCCCACCGGAACCTCGCGGAACCCGGCACGTGAGCGCGGGGAAGACCGGCGGACGAGCAGGAGAGGAACCAGGGACATGAGCGCGGAGGAGAGCAGGGACATGAGCGGGTGGGAGGCCGGGGACGCGACGCGCCGGGCCGTACTCGGTGACGAGCACGTGGACCGCGCCACCGCGAGCGCCACCCCGTTCACCGCCGACTTCCAGGAGTTCATCACCAGGTACGCCTGGGGGGAGATCTGGACCCGTCCCGGCCTGGACCGGCGCACCCGCAGCTGCATCACCCTCGCCATGCTGGCCACGCTCGGGCAGGAGCACGAGCTGGCCATGCACGTGCGGGCCGCGCTCCGCGTCGGTCTCACCGAGGAGGAGATCAAGGAGGTGCTGCTGCAGACCGCGATCTACGCGGGCGTACCCGCCGCGAACCGGGCGTTCGCGGTGGCACGGGCGGCGCTAGAGTTCGATCGGAACGAGGAGGACGGCGATGATCGAACCGGTTGACCGCGGCTCCGACCACGTGCAGTCGCTGGCGCGCGGACTCTCGGTGATCAAGGCGTTCAGCGCGACGAGCCCCGAGCTGACGCTCAGCGAGGTCGCCCGCGCGACCGGCCTGACCAGGGCGGCGGCCCGCCGGTTCCTGCTGACCCTCGTCGACCTCGGCTACGTCAGGACCGACGGGCGGCTGTTCGCGCTCTCCCCCCGCGTCCTGGACCTCGGGTACGCCTACCTGTCCGGCCTCTCCCTGCCCGAGATGGCCGAGCCGCACCTCGAACGGCTGGTCGCCGAGGTGCACGAGTCTGCGTCGGTGGCCGTGCTCGACGGCGAGGACGTCGTCTACGTGGCCCGGGTGGCCACCACCCGGATCATGCGGGTGACCATCAACATCGGCACCCGCTTCCCGGCCCACTGCACCTCGATGGGCCGGGTGCTGCTCGCCTGGCTGCCCCTGGACGAGCTGGCCGCCTACCTGGAACGTGCCGCACTGCGCAGGTTCACCCCGAAGACCGTCACGACCTCCGAGGCGCTCCGAGCCGAGCTGGAGCGGGTCCGCTCCCAGGGCTGGGCGATGGTCGACCAGGAGCTGGAGGAGGGACTGCGCTCGATCGCCGTGCCGATCCGCGATCGCTCCGGCCGGGTGGCCGCCGCGATGAACATCTCCTCCCACGCGAGCCGTACCACCCCCGAGTCCGCCCGCCGCGACCTGCTGCCGCCGCTGCTCGCGGCGGCGGCCCGCGTCGAGGCCGACCTGCACGCGGCCGGGACCGCGGGAGGCACCACCCGGGCCTCCTGGAGAGAGTCCTCCTGAGCCGTTCCCGCCCGCGGTCACGCCTGGCGGCTGTCGTACGCCTCGCGCGCCGCACCGATCTCGTCCACGGAGCCTTCGAGTAGATCGGCGAGACCGCGCAGACGCGCGGCGACGCGGGCGCCGAGCGGGGTCAGGGAGTACTCCACCCGGGCGGGTATCACCGTCAGCACCTCTCGGGTGACCATGCCGTCTCGCTCAAGGGTCTGCAGGGTCTGCGCCAGCATCTTCTCGCTCACGCCCGCCACCCGTCGCCGCAGGGCGTTGAACCGGTAACCGGACTCGCCGAGGGCGAGCAGCGCGAGGATTCCCCACTTGCCGGCCACATCCTCCAGCGCCGCCCGGGAGGTGCAGTCGCGGGCGAACACGTCGCTGACGAGCTCGTCGGTGGGTTCACCGGTGTCGGGATCGGGGGCACACACGTTCGGCATACCCCAAGGGTACAGAGTTCATAAAATAACCAGTACTGTATAAAAGTTAGTACTGCCGACTGGTAATCACGAGCGACCCCAGGAGAGATCATGACCACCTATGCCATCACCGGCGCCACCGGCCCTCTCGGCCGTCTCGTCATCGACGCGCTGCTCGCCAAGGGCGTCCCCGCCTCCGACGTCGTCGCCATCGCCCGCACCCCGTCCAAGGCCGCCGACCTCGCCGCCAGGGGCGTCGTGGTGCGCGAGGGCGACTACTCCCGGCCCGAGACGCTGCCCGCCGCGCTGCGGGACGTCACCAACCTGCTGCTCATCTCGGGCAACGAGGTCGGCCGGCGGGTGCCCCAGCACACGGCCGTGATCGAGGCCGCCAGGGCCGCCGGAGTCGCGCGCATCGCCTACACCAGCATCCTGCGCGCGGACAGCTCCGAACTCTCCCTCGCCGCGGAGCACAAGGCCACCGAGATCGTGCTGCGCGAGTCCGGCGTCCCGTTCACCCTGCTGCGCAACAGCTGGTACACCGAGAACTACACCGGCCAGCTCGACCGGTACCTTGAGCGCGGCGAGATCCTCGGCGCCGCCGGCGACGGGCGGATCTCCGCCGCCACCCGGGCCGACTACGCCGCCGCCGCTGCCGCCGCGCTGACCGGCGAGGGCCATGACAACGCCGTCTACGAGCTGGGCGGCACGCCGTTCACGCTGGCGGAACTCGCCACGACGATCACCGAGGTGACCGGGACGAAGGTCGTGTACCGCGACGTCACGGTCCCCGAGCTGGCCGGCGTCCTCCAGTCCGCCGGTCTCGACGAGGGCACCGCCCACTTCGTCGCCGGCCTGGACGGGGCCATCGCGCGTGGCGACCTCGACACCCCCGGCGACGATCTCAGCCGCCTGATCGGCCGGCCCGGCACACCGCCGGCCGACGCGGTACGGGCCGCCGCCTCCTGATCCGGGCGTGGGGTCCGGACGTAAGGTCCGGACGTGGCCGGACCCCACGGCCCGCCCGCAACGGACGACGGCTCGGACGCGAGTTCACCCGATCACCGTTGACAACGTTGTCAGTACGCTGTGCATGGGCGATGATCGAGTCGTGACAGAGAGTGTGCGAGGCCGTCCCACCATGAAGGACGTCGCGGAGGCGGCCGGGGTGGCGCTGAAGACCGTCTCCCGGGTCGTCAACGAGGAGCCGGGGGTCAACCCCGCCACGGCCGGACGGGTAACGGCCGCCATCGAGCGGCTCGGCTACCGGCGCAACGAGAGCGCCCGGGTGCTGCGCCGGGGCAGGACCGCGACCATCGGCCTGGTGATCGAGGACGTGGCCGACCCCTTCTACTCGGGGCTCAGCCGCGCGGTCGAGGACGTGGCGCTCCGGCACGGCTCGCTGGTGCTCAGCGGCTCCTCGGGGGAGGACCCCCGGCGCGAGCGGGAACTGATCCTCGCCTTCTGCTCGCGCAGGGTCGACGGCCTGGTCATCGTGCCCGCCGGGACCGACCACGACTACCTGCGGCCCGAACTCGACGCGGGCATCGCCGCCGTCTTCGCCGACCGGCCGGGAGGGCTGGACGCCGACACCGTGCTCTGCGACAACGCGGGCGGCGCGTACGCGGGGGTGAGCCACCTGATCCGGCACGGTCATCGCCGCATCGCCTTCATCGGCGACAGCGCGTCCATCTTCACCTCGGGCGAGCGGCTGCACGGCTACCGCCGCGCCCTCCGCGAGGCGGGCCTGTCCTTCGACCCGTCACTGGTCGCGACCGGCCCGGCCGAGCAGGCGGGTCCCGCGTTGAACCGGATGCTCTCCGGCGACGCCCCGCCCACCGCGGTGTTCACCGGCAACGGCCGGATCACCGTGGCCGTGCTGCGTACCGGACACCGGCCGGCCCTGGTGGGCTTCGACGACTTCGAGCTGGCCGACCTGCTGGTCCCCGGCGTGACCGTGGTGGCCCAGGACCCGGTGCGACTCGGCAGGACCGCCGCCGAGCTGCTGTTCCGCCGCATGTCGGGCGAACAGGGCACCCCCGAGCGGGTCGAGCTGCCGACCCGGCTCATTCCCCGGGGCTCGGGAGAGCTCCCCGGATGAGGCGCCACCAGAGCCGGTGGGCTCGGCGTCTCACCTGGCTGTCGGCTTCTCGGCGCTGAAGGGGGCGAGCTCGCGGCACCTCGTCGACGGCCTTGCGTGACCGTCGAACCACCGCCGATGACAGGATGCCCCGACGTTGCCGCAATCAGTGGGCTACCGCCGCCAGCATGCGGTGGTGCTTCGCCGTCTCGACCTCGTCCACAAGCGCGACCGCCAGGTCGGCGTAGGAGAACGTGGCGGCGTCGTCATCGGCCGGCAGAACCTGGCCACCACCGATCCGGTACCGGCCGGTGCGTGGCGCGTCATTGTCGAGGACGACCGGCGGCGGGGCGAGGACCAGCCAGTCGATCTCCGTGTCCGCCGCACGGAGCACGTCGAGTTCCGCCGCATGCCCGAGGGAGAACGCACGGCCCTCCGCCGGAAAATCGGGCGCGTCATGGACGGGCACCCCAGGCGCGATCTCCAGCGTGGTGCCGATCCCGATCAGCAGAAGCCGGACCACCCCGGACCGTGCCAGGCCATCGAGCAGGGCATGGGCCGCGCCCGTGAAGAACTCCGCTGACGACATGTCGAGCCGGGCGGCGGCGCTGATCGCCGCGTCGTGCCCCGCTGCCACCGCCGCGATGCTGTCCGCGCTGGTGACATCACCGGCGGCCAGTACCACGCCGTCACCTGCCAGGTCCTGGTACCTGGCCGGATCCCGCACTACCGCCGTGACCTGGTGACCACGGGTAACGGCCTCGGCGACCACACGTCGACCCGCACGCCCACCGGCACCGAAGACAACGATCCTGCTCATGAGACGACGCTCCGTTCGACAAGGCCGACCTGAATCGGTGGCCGATGCCACGGACACTATTGGGCGCCCCCTTGGTTTCCGCAACGATAGTTACGTACGCTTGCCGACGTGAGCGAGCCACTTGATCCCGACATGTTCCGCGGATGCGCACACGTCACCTCCCCGGTCCGGATCGGCGACAAATGGACAGGGAAGATCATCCGGTGCCTGGAGGCGGGCCCTCGACGGTTCTCCGAACTGCAGGTGCCCCTGCGCGGCATCACGCCAAAGGTCCTCACCGAGTCACTGCGGGCGATGGAGCGCGACGGATTGATCACACGCACCGCCTACGCCGAGATCCCCCCACGAGTCGAGTACGAACTGGCTCCGCTTGGAACCACGCTCCTCAAGCCCATGGCCGCCTGCTGCGAATGGGCCGAGGCGCACCTGCCCGCGCTGCTCGACGCCCGCGAGGCCCACCAGGGTCGTTGAACCCGGAGCGCTACCAGTGCGCGGGGCGGGTGAGCGCGGCGGGCAGCGTGGTCGCGGCGTCTCCCCTGGCCGCGTTGACCTGGGCCTGGGTGAGGAAGATGCTCCCGGTGAGGTCGGCACCGCGCAGGTCGGCGTCACGGAAGTCCACCCCGATGAGGTCGGCCGTACGCAGGTCGGCGTTTCGCAGGTCGGCCGCGATGAGGTAGGCCCCGCGCAGGTTGGCCCCGCGCAGGTTGGCACCCTTGAGCCTGGCCCCGATCAGATCGGCTCCCCGGTGGTTCTTCTTGCGGCCGGGTACCTCGGCCCGTACCAGCTCGCTGGTGCGGAGCAGCAGGGCGTTGACGCCCTGACGGACCGTCGCCACGTCCGTTTCCACGAGCGTTTCGGCACTGCCACGGGTGAGGCGCTCGGTGTCGTCCAGCGCGTGACGGAGATCATCGTGGATGGGGCGGGCCTGCGGCAGCGCCAGTGCCTCGGTCAGGTACCAGAGCAGCTCGTGGAGCTGCCGCATGACGGGAAACACCTCGAACATCTGCCTGGCGGTGCCCGGAGCCTGCCGCCAGTCCTGCCCGCCGAAGGTGACCTGGGAGACCTGCTGCCCCGCGCCGAAGCAGTCGAAGACGGTGCAGCCGGGAAAACCCCGCTCGCGGAGGTTCGCGTGGATGCCGCAGCGGAAGTCCGCCCGCAGGTTCACGCACGGCTTCCCCGCGTCCTTGTCGATCGCGAAATCGGCCGAGGCGGCGAAGGGCAGCGCGACACAGCACAGCCCGAAGCAGTTCGCACAGTCGGCCCGCAGACCGGGACGGTCTCCGCCCGCCAGGGGGACTTCGCGCTTCCGGGACAACGTAGGTGATCTCCTAACGCTAGGTGAGATGTTCTCCATTCTCCCCGATCGTAGGAGGAAGTCCGGTCAGGAGGGCTCCGGCCGCAGGGAGCGGTGCAGGGCGAGTGAGCAGCAGACGACCGTGGCCCCCGCCAGGACGATCGCCATGTGCGGGGAGGTCAGCTCGGCGGCCACGCCCACCAGGGCCGCGCCGAGCGCCTGTCCGGACATCATCCCGGCCGAGGCCAGGCCGAACGCCTGCCCCCTGACCGGCTCGGGCACCGCCTCCACGAACCACCGCTGCAACCCGAGCTCGTAGGCGGTCGACGCCACCGTGGCGAGCAATACGAGCAGCGCTGCTCCCCCGAGCCCCGGCTGGAAGGCGAACACCAGCAGCGGAAGGCCCGACGCCACCGCCATGGGAAACGCCAGCCGCTCCCTGCCCGAGGGCGAGACCAGCCGGCCGACGACGAAGCTTCCCACCGCCAGGCCCGCGGAGGCCGCGGCGAGCGCGTACCCGGCGGTGCTCCCCAGATAGGGGACCAGCATCGCCTCGCCACCCGTCACGAACGCCACCGGCAGCCACTGTGCGAGAAGCAGGCCGCGTATCCGCGTATCCGCCAGCAGCGCCCGGTTGACCCGCAGGGTCTCCCGGACGGCGCCCCTGCCTCTCGCCTGCTCGGTGCGTACGCCCCCGCGTTCCGCCTCCCCGGTGGGAGACGCGGGAGAACCGCCGTCCCACACAGCGCCATCACCGGCAGGGCGGCCGCCCTCCGCACCGGTGGGGGCGTCGGCCTCCGCCCGGCCACCGGCCTCCGCGCCCCTGGCCGGAAAGTCGGGCAGGCCGAAGCGGAGCACCACGGCGGCCAGCACGGACAGCGCGGCGGTGACGGCCAGCGCCCCCGAGGGGCCGGTGGCGGCGAGGATGCCGCCGCCCACGGCCAGCCCGCCGATCTGCGCTCCCGCCGACGTCACGGTCAGCACCGACCTGCCCAGCACGAACGCGTCCCCCGGCAGCAGGTCGGGCAGCAGGGCCATCCGCGCGGCCCCGAAGACCGGTGAGAACAGTCCGGTGACCAGGACCAGGGCGAGCATCGCCCAGACGGACAGCCCGGCGAAGGCGATCAGCAGGCAGGTCACCACCCGCAGCAGCTCCCCCGCGATCATCAGCGCGCGCGGCCGGAGCCGGTCGGCCAGCGAGAGCAGGAAGGTGGCGCCGACGGCGTAGGGCAGGAAGCCCAGCATGTACGCCGCCGCCGACAACCCCGGCGAGCCGGTCCGCGCGTAGACCAGCGCCGACAGGGCCAGCATCTTGACCTGGTCACCGGCCACCAGCAGGGTGAAGCTTCCGAACAGGACGCGGAACTCACCGCTCGCGAAGACCTCCGTGTAGGTCGCGCCGCGTTCTTGTGTGGTCATGGAGACGATGCTGAACGGCACCCGGACCGCTGGCTAATCTTTCGGATATATCCGAAAGGTTGCTCAGTGGTCTATCGCATCGAGGTCACCCCGCACGACATCATGGCCAGCAGGTTCGCCATCTCCCCGCTCATCGTGACCAAGCACGCCCTCTGGGTCCTGTCCAGGGCCAGGGGGGCCGGCCAGTGGCGGTCGTGGGCGGACCGGATGCGGGAGCCGTACCAGAGACTGCTGCTCACGCAGCCGGGACTGGCCCCTTTGGTGGCGCTCTTCCGCGAGCGGCACTACAACGCCGACTTCCCCGCACCGCCGCCGACCGGAGTGGACACCCCGTTCGAGGCGGAGCTCGCGGTGGTACGGGCCACCCCGGTGGCGCAGGCGCACGACGAGATCACGAGGAACCTGGAGGGGATGCCGCGCCCTTCCGCGCCGGTCAGGGAGGTGCTGTTCTCCCCCGACGTCGTACGGCTCTTCACCGAGGCGCTCCAGGCGATCTGGGAGGAGATCGTCTCCCCCGCGTGGCCGCGCTTCCACGCGATCCTGGAGCGGGACGTGATCCAGCGGGCGGGCCGCCTGGCGACCTACGGCTGGGCGGCGGCGCTCGACGACCTCACCCCGCGGATCCGGTGGCATCCCGACGGTGTCATCGAGGTGCTGGCCGGGGGCACGGACGAGACCCACCGGCTCAACGGGCGCGGGCTGCTCTTCGTGCCGACCGTGTTCCCCATCAAGATGGGCTCCTACCTGGAGGACGACTGGCCGTACGCGATCAGCTATCCGGCCAGGGGCGTCGGTATCCCGGCCGAGGCGGCGGACGGCCTGGTCCACCTGATCGGCAGGACCAGGACCCGCCTGCTGCTGGAGCTCGCGACCCCGGCCACCACCACCCAGCTCGTCACCCTGCTGGGCCTGAGCCTCGGCACCGTGGGCGGCCACATCGCCGCCCTGCGCAATGCGGGCCTGATCACCGGCAACCGCACCGGCCGCACCGTCCTCTACCACCGCACCCCCCTGGGCGACTCCCTGGTCAGCCGCTCACCGGCCCTCGGCACTTCCTCGTGAGGCCTTTCTCCCGTACGGGTCTGTCCAACGGCACTGGGCGATGGCCGTAGGCCTGCCGCCTACTCATCCGCGATCCTGCTGATGATCTCGTCGCGGTGGGCAAAGGAGGCGAAGTGGCCGCCAGGCACGAACCTTGACGTTCCCTGGGGGAGCAGGTCGGCCAGCCGCCGAGCCAGCATGATCGGGACCTTCGGGTCTTCGAGCCCGTGCCACAGGTGGACAGGCCTGCGGACGTCAACGGGATCGAACCCCCAGGGCCGCAGGTACTGCCGTAGATCGTCGGCCATGGCCGCTCCGCCCTGGTGGCAGCTTTCACGGACATCGGCGATGAAGGCGGCCTTCGCGTTGTTGTCGGCATCGTTGAGCAACTCACGGAAGATTCGCAGGTCCGCACCGGGAAGCCCTCGCTCGATCCGGCCGATGAGCTTGCCGGTGTCACCGCGAGCGGCGGTGGCCATCATCGCGGCAGAGGCGGAGCACAACCTTCGCAACAACCAGGGAGCACGCCGGGCCAGCCGCCAGTAGAAAGCGTCCGCACGACTGGCGGGGGCCCACCGTTCCCGCACGGCGACCGGCGGCATACCGCCCAGGATCGTCGTACTGGTGACAAGGGCGGGGTGGGTAGCGGTGAGTGCCAGGGCAGGACCCGCGCCCATGGACACGCCGATGACGGCAACGCGGTCGAGGCCGAGTTGGTCGGTGAGCGCCGAGGCATCACGGGCCCAGTCCAGGAAACCGGCTCCCGGATTCGCTGTCGACAGGCCGTACCCCGGCCGGTCAACGGCGATGAGGCGCACGCCCTGGCGGTGCAGAGTCGCATTGGAGAAGGTCCATCCCGCTGACCATCGCGAGGAGGAGTAGCCATGGACGAACAGGCATGGCCGTCCGACAGGGTCACCGAAGACGGCATACCCCATTCGCCGGCCGTCCTGAAGGGTGATGCTCCGCTCTGTGGTGGTGCTCGCGTTCATGGGCGGTGCTCCTCGTTTTCTCGGTCGTGAGGATGGCGAAAAAGGGGTCAGGGGTGTTCGGGATGGCGCCGGGAGCGGCGCCTCAGCCTGATTCCCTCTCGTCGGCCGCGGCGTCGGCGTCCGCCGGCCAGGTCGCCACGACATCGATCGCCCATTCCGCCCAGGAGATCATCGCTTCCAGGCGCCGGATGCCGGCTTCGAGGCCGAGCAGGGACGCCCGGTCGGCGGGTCGGCTGAGATCGAGTCCCTTCCTCAGGGCCCGCATACCCCGCAATCGCGCCCGGTGGTACTCCATCTCCTCCCGGAGGAAAGCCCGGGCCTCCTCCGGCTTGATGAGCCACAGCGCGAATGACCGCAGCACCGTCTCGTTGCGCTGGGAGTGGTCCGCGGAGGTAGTCGTCAACCACTCCCGCAGCGCCCGCAGTCCTTCCTCGGTGATCTCGTAGGGGCGCCGGCCCCGCGCCCCCCCGTCCTGCTCCCTGATGAGGCCGTCGGCCGCAAGCCGCCTCAACTCGGGATAGACCTGCGTGGGTTTGGCGTGCCAGACGAACTTCAACACGCCGTCGAACTCTTGGCTGATGTCATAGCCACTACGCGGCTGCCCGGCGATGAGCGTGATCAGAGCCATCCGTAGCGACATGCGAACCACCTTCACCCGATACGTTGAACACCTCAACGATACTAAAAAATTTTAGTGTGAGTAGTAAATGTGGCTCAGATCTCCCGGGCCGCTGTCCAGTTGAAGCGGTAAGGGGGCGCGCAGCTAGACGGTGTGGCCCGCCGTGAGGCTCGGCGTCTACGGGCCGGCTCCTACGTGGGGATCACCTGCGGGACCGCGATCCACTTACAGCCGGATCCGGCGAATCAAGGCCTACGCCTCGGCGCAGGACCCGGTGAAGTCCGAAGACCCCCGGCTGACGGGTGTGGAAAGCGTTCATCGCAAGTCGGGCGGCGTTGAGAGCCTCCACTTGTGGTGGAGGTGGTCATTGTCCTTGGTGGCCGGCGGCGCGTAGGCGGGTGGCGATGCCGTCCAGGCCGCAGGGGTCGGCCCAGCGGGAGGCCGGGTTGATCTCCTCCATGCCGCCGATGACCGTCAGGCCCCGGCCGAGAAGCACGCCCTGCGGATGGGCCGAGTAGATCGGCGTTCCAGCCGGGAGCGCGGCGCGGTCCTTGATGACGGTTCCCTCGCGGGTGTCCGGATAAGCGAACAGCAGGACCCGGGTGCCCCGGGGCACCGCCCGGCGGAAATCTGCCACCGAAAGGGCCGGGCTCTCGTTTCTTCGCGCCCCCTGATAGAACTTCACGTGGACCAGGCGAGCGGCCGGTCCCTTGAACCGCTCGGTCACCCGCACCGGCATCAGCACGTAGTGCGTGCGGTCACCGGGGATCCCCTCCTCGACGATCTGCCCCGGCAGGAAGTCCTCGACGGTGCCCGCGACGACCAGTGGGGCCTTCGCCGCGAGTTCCTCCGGGGAGTTGAGCGGGTCGTAGTCGAAGGCCGTCTGCCGGAGCAGCCTGAGGTTCAGCTTTCCGGCGGGCAGCTTTCCGGCGGGCGCCGGAGTGCACGCGGATCCGGGTGTCGGGTCCGTCGAGGCCGGGGACGGCGGTGGAATCGCCGAGGCTTTGGAGGCCTCCGGTGCCTCCCGTGCGGGGGGTGCGGACGCCGTTGCCGGGGTATCCGGGGTTCGAGCCGTGGTCGCGGGGGCGCCGCAGGCGGTCAGCGCGCCAAGAAGCAGCAGGACCGGCAGTCTCATGATCGTGAGACGTTGACCGGACCCATTCGGTTCAGCCCTTCCGGGGCTCGCGAAGATCGGTTCGGTGGCGTCTTCAGCAGGATGGGCGAACGGCTTCGACGTAGTACAGCAACGGCTTCACCCTGCCGGTGGTCCTGATCTGAAAACCGGCGCCGGGCACCAGTTCGGCGAGCAGCTCCGGCATGCTGGGCCGCATGGCCGGCCCGACCAGGACGCCGACGAGGTGGGCGGCGATGGGGTTGGCGGGCGGGTGGAACTCGGCGATCAGCAGCCGGCCACCAGGCCGCAGGACCCGGAACATCTCCTGTACGGCAAGGCTCCGAGCGGAGGAGGGCATGTGGTGGACCGCGACGGTTGAGACCAGGACGTCAAACGAGGCGTCGGGAAAGGGGAGATCCTGTCCTTCGCCCACCTGGTAGGAGCAGTTGTGCGGGGCGCGCTCGCGGGCGTGGTCGAGCATCGGTGCCGAGGGATCGATACCGGTCACCTGCCCGGTGGGGCCCGCGAGAGGCGCGAGTAGCCGGGTCAGGTAGCCCGTGCCGCAGCCGACGTCCAGGATCCGCTCCCCCTGCCGGATGCCGGTGAGCGCGGCCAGGCGGGAGAAGACCCTGCGGCGGCGCCCGGCGAAGCCGATCTCGGCCAGGAGCTCATAGGCGCGCGGGTAGTTGATCACGCCGCCTCCGTCGCCGCGCTTCGAATGGTCGTGCAGGGATTTTCCGATACCCATGGCGCTTCCCCTTTTCCGCATAGGTTGTTTAGTTATGAATGGTCAGTTCACCAGCGCGGGGTGGTCAACAATCAGATTCACCAGGCCGTGCCGAACCGGACAGGAGTGGGAAAGGTGTTCGGAACCCGGGAGCGGGAGAGCTCGGACCGGCGGGTGCGACGGACCCGCCGGCTCATCCGGCAGGCACTGGTGGAGCTGATTCTGAGCAAGGGCTATGAGGCGGTGACGGTCACCGACATCATCAATCGCGCCGATGTCGGCCGCTCGACCTTCTACGCGCATTTCACGGACAAACAGGAGGTGCTGTTCAGCAGCCTCGACGAACTCTCCGAACTTCTGCATTTCGCACCCGAGTCACGCTCGGAGACCCTGTTCGCGTTCAGCCTGCCGATTTTCGAACATCTCCAGGAGCAGCGCCGGCTGGCTCGGGCGCTGCTCGGCCGACGCGGGGGCACCGCCGTAGGCACACGTGGAGAACAGATCATGGCCGCCATCGTCCGTGACGAGCTGCTGGCCGCGCTTCCCGGGGAAGCCACCCCGCCGGCCTCGCTCGACATGATGGTCACCTGCGTCACCGGTGCGTTCATGGCGCTGCTGCGGAAGTGGGCCGACGGCGAGCTGGTCGCCACACCCGCCGAGATGGACGCGGCGTTCCGCGCCGTGGTGCTGCCCGGTCTGGAAGCGGTGCTCGCGGCGGCTCGGGACGGGCGACCGGGGTGAGTCGCCGCGGCCACGACTACCGAAGTTCCGGCTCGCCCCAGGATTGGACGTTCACCTCGTCGCCCAGGGCGAGCTTGCCGGGCCGTACGACGGAGAGTTTCACGCCGAACGCGACCCCGCCCTCGGGTGCGCGGCGGTAGGTGGCCAGCGTGCGCAGGGGCTCCGGCCCCGCTCTGGTGCCACTGTCCTGGTCGACCATCGTGACGGCGCATCGGATGGCGAGCTTGGCGTAACCGAGTTCGGTGTCGCCGACGAGCATCCGCCGGGCCCCGTCCTCCCGGTGCGGCTCTGTCCACCCGCCGATCACGATGTTGGGGCGGAACCGGGCCATGGGCAGCGGGACGCCGCCACCTTCGGTGAGTCGCCGGTTGAGCAGGGCGAGGGTGGCCTCGGAGATGAGATGCACCGGACTGCTGTCCGCGTAGCCGGACGTACCGGGTGTCCAGCCGTCGGTCACCCGACGGTGTTCCGGCGGCACCCGCACGAGCCTGCTCGGCGCGCCCAACACCTCCGACAGCCACTCGGCCGCTGCCCGCCCCTGGTCGATCCCCTGGTACGGCGTGCCGAACAGCTCCACATCGCGCCTGGTGGAGAGCAGATCCACATCGACGGTCAGCGCGTCGAAACCCGGCAGCCGGAGCGTGAGCCGATCCCCGTCCGCGTTGATCTCGGGGTGGATGGCGGCGAGCCGTGGGTCGCGCCGCTGGCTGCGGAACACGCCGTTGTCACCGACCACCATGAAACTGCGGTCGTGCGCCAGGCCCGCCACCGTCAGCGGCGTCTCGGTCATCGAGACGCCGGCGCATCCCTTGACGGGATAGCAGACCAGTCCGGTGATAACGGCGGTCCCTCTGCCATCAGGCGACGCACCAGCCCGTGAGGCGGAGAGCATGACCTGCACGTTAGAGACCGAACGGCCTCCACACCAGAAAAAGAGACGATATCTAACACAAAATCGTCAAGATGTCAGCCCTTCAATGCTCCGGCCATGAGGCCGCGCATGAAGAAGCGGCCGAGGAGGACGTAGATGATCATTGTGGGGATGGAGGCGAGCAGGGCCGCGGCCATCTGCTGGCTGTAGGGGACGGTCTGGGCTCCGGCGATGTTGTTGAGCATGACCGTGGTGGGCCAGCTCTGCGGGCCGGTCAGGAAGACCGCGAACAGGAAGTCGTTCCACATTGAGGTGAACTGCCAGATGATCACAACCGCGAAGGCGGGACCCGAGACGGGCAGCACCACCGACCAGTAGGTCCGCAGCATCCCCGCGCCGTCCACCCTGGACGCCTCGATCAGCTCGTCGGGGATGGTGACGTAGTAGTTGCGGAAGATCAGGGTGCAGATCGGGATGCCGTAGACCACGTGCGCCAGCAGCAGCCCGGGGATCGCTCCGTAGAAGACACCCGGCACTCCGGTGACCGCCAGGGTGACCTCGTTGAGCTTCACCAGCAGCTGCACCAGCGGGATCATGACGCCCTGGTACGGGATGAACATGCCGAACAGGAACAGCGTGAACAGCACGTCGGAGCCAGGGAAGCGCCACTTCGACAGCACGTAGCCGTTCATCGAGCCGAGCACCGCCGAGATCAGCGAGCCGGGTACGGCCAGCAGCACGCTGTTCCAGATGCCGGGCGCGAGCTTCTCCCAGGCCACCCGCCACGGCTCGGCCGTCCACACCTCGGGCAGCGCCCAGGCCCGGCCGGGATCGGCCTCGGTCAGCGGCTTGAAGCTGGTGACCAGCAGCACGTAGATCGGGATCAGGAAGACGAGGAGGAAGGCGACCAGCAGCGTCAGCCGGACGCCGCGCGACAACCGCGCCCGCCGCCTGGCCCGTCCGCCGGGGTTCCCGTCCCGTACGGGGGCGGTGGGGGTGTCGGTCACGGTGGAGGTCATGAGCGCCGCTCCCTGCGGAGGGTCCAGACGAGGTAGGGAATGACGAAGACGCTGACCGCGAGCACGATGTACGACGCGATGGTGGCGCCCTTGGCCGGGTCGTGGGAGTCGAAGACCGCGACCCACATGAAGACGGCGGGCACGTCGGTGATGATCTGCTTGCCGGAGACCGCGACGATCAGGTCGAAGACCTTGAGCGAGATGTGGCCGAGGATGATCAGGGCGGAGAGGGTGACCGGGCGGAGCATCGGCAGCACGATGTGCCGGTAGACCTGCCACTCGCCGCACCCGTCGACCCGGGCCGCCTCCCGGAGATCCTCGGGGACCCCCCGGAACCCCGCCAGGAACAACGCCATGACATATCCCGACATTTGCCATATAGCGGGGATGGCCATGGCGGCCATCCCCCAGTCGGGATCGCGGAACCACTGCCACTGCAGGAACTCCAGCCCGAGGCTGTCGAACAGCCGGTTCAGCCCGACCGCCCGCTCGCCCTGACCGGAGTTCATCAGCCAGCGCCAGACCACCCCGGTCGCCACGAAGGAGATCGCCATCGGGAACAGGTAGACCGCCCGGAAGGTCCCCTCGCCCCTGATCCCCTTCTCCATCAGGAACGCCAGCAGCCAGCCGAGCAGCAGCGCCCCGAACACGAAGACCACGGTGAAGACGATGGCGTGGTTGACCGAGATGCCCCAGCGCTTCTGGTCCCAGAGGGTAAAGAAGTTCTCCAGACCGACGAAACTCCCCTCGGACACCTCGTCGTGCTTGTCGGTCATCGCCAACTGGAAGTTCCAGCCGAGCATGCCGTAGACGAAGACCGCGATCGCGATGATCGACGGTGTGACCAGCAGCAGCCCCGGCAGCCACCTGCGTACCCGTGTCACGGACACCCCTTCCGCGAGGTACGGCCCGCGCCTTCGCGGGCCGTACCGAAAATCACTGCCCGGAGTTCTTCGCGGCCTCGGCCAGCGCCTTCTGCAGCGCGGCCACGTCCTTGTCTCCGTGGAACAGGCCGACCGCCTCGTTGATCGCGACGCGCCAGGCGTCGTTCACGACCACGCCGTGCTGGATGGAACCGGCGAGCTTGCCGCCGCCCCAGTCCTTCAGCGCGTCCGCGAGGTAGTCGGTGTAGAGGGCGGTGTCGGCGTCCTTGCGAGCCGGGATGGAGCCCTTCTTCGGGTTGAAGGCGTCCTGGCCCTCCTTGCTCGCGGCCACCTTCAGCCAGGCCACCGCCCCGTCGCGGTTCGGCGCGCCCTTGGGCAGGGTGAAGCTGTCGGAGAGCCACATGAACGTGCCGCCGGTGCCCGGCGAAGGCGCCCAGTCGAAGTCGGTCTTGGAGGTCTTGCCCAGGCCGCCGTCCGGCGGGTTGTGGAAGTAGCCGTACGCCCAGTCGCCCATGATGTTGAACGCGGCCTCGCCGTCGGCCACCTGCTTGGCCGCGGGCTGCCAGTCGTCGGCCGGGTCACCGGCGTAGGACAGGATCGTCTTGAAGTCGTCGAGCGCCTTGGTCATCGCCGGGCCCGACCAGTCGGAGCCCGCGGTCCAGAGCTGGTTGTAGGCGTCGGTGCCGAGCGAGCCGAGCAGCACGCTCTCCAGCAGGTGGACCATGGTCCACTCCGAGCCGATCGAGAGCGGGATCTTGCCCTTCTGCTTGACCTTCTCCAGCGCCGCGACGAAGTCGGGGATCGTCTTCGGCACCTCGGTGACGCCCGCCTCCTTCAGCACCGCCGGGTTGAACCACATCACGTTGGAGCGGTGGATGTTGACCGGCACCGAGTAGACCTGGCCCTCGACGCTGATCTGGTCGATCAGCTGCTGGGGGAAGACCTCCTTCAGCTTGAGCTCGTCGTAGAGGAAGTTGAGCGGTTCGAGCTGCCCGGCCTTGATGTAGCCCTGAAGTTCGGCGCCCGCGTGCCCCTGGAAGGTGTCCGGCGGAGTCTGGGCCTGCAGTTTGGTGGTCAGCAGGGCCCGCGCCTTGTCCCCGGACCCGCCCGCCACGGCCGCGTCGAAGAACTCAAGCCCGGCGTTCTGCTTCTCGAAGATCTCCTTCATGGCCTTCAGGCCGTCGGCCTCGCCGGGTCCCGTCCACCAGGAGAAGACCTCGACCTTCTTCTTCGCGTCGGCCTGCGGGCTCTGCGTGGCACCGTCACCGCCGCCGTCACCACAGGCGGTCAGGGCGAGCAGGCCCGCCACGGTGACCGCGACGGCTGCCATCCACTGTCGTCGCACAGCTCTCCGTCCCTTCGGGGTTTGGGGTGCACAAAACCCCCGAGAATATGACAACGTTGTCAGTACGGCAATCAAGCCACTCCGCACCAAGCGCCGTCAAGGTCGCGCGGATAACAGCTCCATATCCCGGGATATGAGCACCAGATGACACCCTCCGGTGACAGTGCATCGGTCGGACACCCACCCACGCGAAACCACAGCGCACCGCATAGATGAAGAAGTACGAAATAGCACTCCAGGAGGAAACAAAGCGGTCATATTGGGCACCGGGGTGGGGGACCGGCTCCCCCGGATTCGGCTGCTCGTACGCCATGTTCGTGAACGCAACCCGGTCTTGGCGCTCGATGCCGCCGCGGGAAGAAGAGCTCGTAAGAATCCGTGAGCGGGCTCAGACGCGCTGGACCGCACCGTCGGAGAGCGCGACGACGGTGACGCCGAAGTCATGGATGGTCGCCGCCAGGTCCTCGGACGAGAGGCCCGGGGCCACGACGACCAGGGAGCCGCGCATCAACGCCAGCCCGATCAGGGTGGTCAGGGCCAGGCTGCACCGCAGTGGCCAGGTCACCAGGAGGACGTCGGACTTCCCCAGCTCGGTGCCCCTGTCGAGCAGGCTCATCCTCGTGATCAGGTCCTGGTGGGTGAGCACCCCTCCGTCCTCGATCAGCAGGGCGGGCTGCACCGCGGGGTCGAGGAAGGGCAGCGGGACGGGCTCCAGGAGCAGCAGGTCGGCGAAGTCGACGGTGTCGCGGGCCTGGCCGAACGCGATCACCTGCCGGACCCGCGAGTCCTCCACGGCCCGCAACGAGGCGTCCGCCAGGCGCGGAGTGGTGATGAGCAGCCGTGCCTCCCACTCGGCCAGCAGATCGGCCATCTCCGCACACCCCGAGGTGATCGGCGCCGCCACCCCTCCGGCCGCGATGACCGTGTGCACCGCCAACGTCTGGGCCACCGCGCTGTCCACGTGGATTCCGGCCACCTGACGCCGCCGTGCCCCCCGCCGCACCAGGCCCGAGGCTCCTCGGGTCACCTCCGCGGCCAGCCTGCGGTAGCCGTACACCATTCCGGCGCCGAGGTCGATCAGGGCCGGCCGATCACCTCGCCCGTGCGCATAGCCGAACACCGCCTCGGTGAGTGTGCAGCTGGTGGACGGCGAGGTGGGTCTCATTCCGATGAGGGTAGGGTCGCCTGTCCACAGGGGCATCGACAGATGTATGTAGATGACTGTGTATTCGGCCCCGTGACGTCCTTCCATGCCTTGAAAGCCGGGGATTCCAGCACCCGACCTGCCCGCCGGGTCCGCCGGTTCGCGATTCGCCGGCCCGGGCAATCCGGAGGCCTCCCCGCGCGAACACGGGCGCGCTCCACCGCGTTCGGATGAACATGCCTCACCTGGTCATCGCGGAACCCCCCGACCCCACCGAGCCACACCCGCACACCAAGCGAAAAACGAGCAGTGCTTCCCCCTCCCCGAAGGACGGGGCCTCCGCCCCAGATGTCCAGTGATCCCCCCGAGCCGCAGTCCCCCACAACGGAAGGCGGGCTCGAGCCCTGCGCGACTCGAGCCCGCTGCCGCGTGCGGCCCTTGGCTCCGGCCCCCACCCCTCCGAGGGGACCTCGCCGTCTACCGGGACACGCGACGACCGCGACGTGCTCGACCGAGACGCCCGGGATGGTGTGGACCCGCCGTTCCGGACCGGAACTGTGGCCGGCACGGTGCGGAAGGCTGGACGTCATCGGTCGAACACCAGGAAAACGTACGGCGGGCGGCGACCCCGGGACATACTCCGGACTAGGTATCCCGAGATGTATCTTCACGCCCGCACATGTGTAGCCCGGAGTGTGTAGAGCCCGAGCGGCCGACCCGGTGACCGCGGATTCTCGCCGGCTCCGGGCCGGCCACCCCGCGGCCGAGCCCACGACCGGAGATCGCGAGCCGCTCCCGGCCCGCGTGTCAGGACCGATTCTGCTCGACGACCCAGGTGGCGACCTGCGTGCGTGAGGAGAAGCCGAGCTTGGCCAGGATGTTGGCGACGTGCCTGGCCGCGGTGGCGGGGCTGATCACCAGCTCGTCGGCGATGGCCCTGTTGCTCATTCCCCTGGCGATCAGCTCGGCGATCTCCGCCTCCCTGCAGGTGAGCGTGGTCAGCGGGGCGATGACCGGAGGCCTGCCGAGCAGCACCGGCGTCTCGCACGGCTCGTCGAGCTGGAGCGCGTAGCGGACCGCCTGCTCCTGGGACATCTCCTGGCCGTGCGCCCACAGCTGGGCGACCAGCGCGTCACCGAGGCGTACCCGGGCGGGCTGGAGCAGCTCCTCCATCCGTGCCCCGAACCCGGGCGGCAGCACGGCGCCGCTCATCGCGCTCCTGATCGCGGCGGAGGCGCCGGCCAGGCGGACCGCCCTGCGGTCGTCCTCCTCGGCGAGGGCGAGCTGGGCGAGCGTCTCGATCCGGCGGGCCACGCCGAGCCGCTGGCCGGTCCCGGTGCAGAGCCGCAGGCTCTCGATCAGCCTGGCCCGCGCGGTGACGAGGTCTCCCTGGGCCAGGGCGATCCGGCCAAGACCTGACAGGCAGGTGATGGACTGCCAGTGGGCGGTGATGTCCTGGAGCATGTCGAGGGCGCGCTCGTAGTGGGCGCGGGCCTCCGCCAGGTCGCCGCGGAGCCAGGCGACCTGGGCCAGGCCGATGAGGGCCACCGGCGCCGCCCAGTGATTGTCCAGCTCGTGGGCGATGGCCAGCGCGGCCTCGAAGGAGCGCTGCGACTCCTTCGCCCTGCCCTCCGACAGTGCGAAAGTGCCCTCCATGGAGCGGATGACCGTCTCGTGCCACGGGTCGTCGACGGTGTGCACGGCCTCCAGCGCCTCGTCCAGCAGGGACCTGGCCCGCTCCGGGCGGCGCTGGTAGATCGCCACCCAGGCGAGGATGGCCAGCGCGCCGCTGAGCGGCCCGGGCAGGCCCGTCTCGCGGCACAGCTCGACCGCCGCGGTGCAGGCGCTCTGCGCGGTGTCCGGGTCGCCCTGCCCGAAGGCCACCTGCCCGCGCAGCGCGAGGGCGTCGCCGCGCACGTACGGCGCCAGTTCCTCGGGGGCGGTGTCGAGCAGGCGGTCCAGCCACTTGTCGGTCGGGGTGAACCTCCCCCCGGCGATGATCGGCCAGCGGAGCAGCACCAGGAGGCGGAGCGCGCTCTCCGGATCGCTCGCGGCCTCGACCGACCAGCGCACCGCCGCCCAGACGTTGGCCTGGAGCTCGTCCAGCATGACCAGCATCGGGCAGATCTCGGCCCAGGTGGGCCGGGGCCGCCGGACTATCGTCTGGTGGATCCGGGCGGCGAGCTCGATCATGTGGTCGCGGTGCAGCCGCCGGAACTCGGGTTCCTCGCCGGAGGCTTCGAGCTGCTCCGCGGCGTACTCGCGGATCGTCTCCAGCATGCGGTAGCGCGTCTCACCCGCGACCTCGGCGTCGGCCAGGACCAGCGACTTGTCGACCAGGTCGCAGAGCACCCCCAGAACGTCCTCGGCCCACAGGGCGTTGCCCGCGCAGACCTGCTCGGCCATGTCGAGCGTCCAGCCGCCGGTGAAGACCGCCAGCCGCCGCAGCAGGATCCGCTCGGGCTCGTTGAGCAACTGGTAGCTCCAGTCGACCGTCGCCCTGAGCGTCCGCTGCCTGGCCGGGGCCGTTCTGTCGCCCGCCGACAGCAGCCGGAACCGGTCCCGGATCCTGGCGTTGATCTGCTCCACGGTCAGCACCCTGCACAGGGCGGCGGCGAGTTCGATGGCGAGCGGCATCCCGTCGAGCGCCTCGCAGAGCCCGGCGATGTCCGCCGCGTTCTGCTCGGTCATGGCGAAGCCCCGCGAGGCGGCGGTGGCACGGTCGACGAAGAGTCGCACCGCCTCGCTGGCGCCGACGTCGTGGCCCTCACTCCTGGGCAGGCTGAGCGGCGGCACCCGCCACACGGTCTCCCCTGCCACCCGCAGGGGCTCGCGGCTGGTCGTGAGCACGCGTACGTCCGGGCACACGGTGAGCACGGCGCGGCAGAACCTGGCGGACTCCTCGATGAGCGACTCGCAGTTGTCCATGACCAGCAGCAGCCGCCGTTCGCCGAGCGCGTCGATCAGGGTGTCGGCCAGCGCGCGGGACGGCTCGGCCTTGACCCCGAGCACGGCGGCCACCCGGGGCTCGATCAGGTCGCCCGGCACCGCGTCGGCCAGCTCGACCAGCCAGACACCGCCGGGGAACTCCTCCGCCAGCTGGGTCGCGACCCGGATCGCCAGCCTGCTCTTGCCGATGCCGCCCGCCCCGCAGAGGGTCACCACCCGGGCGACGCCCAGTAGGTCTGCGAGTTCTTCCACGTCGGCTTCACGCCCCACGAAGCCGTTGGGTTCGAGCGGCAGGTTGCCTCCGGTGAGGGAAGCGTGTGCGGTTTCCTGGGTCATCGGCTCTTAAAGAGGTCGAGGGTAGAACCGTCACAGAAAGTGTGACATCAATTACCGAACCATGCCCAGTCTTAGACCATTTCCGGCCCGCAGATCATCCCGTCCCGGCATGTTCCGCCTCCCCGCCACCCGGCCGCGACCGCTCGCACCGTCTCGGAGCGGCGATCCGTCGCGGACCGTGACAGTCCGCGTGCGAGGCGCAGCCGACCGTAACCGGCCATCCCATGGCCATCGCCGGTGCGGCGGCTCACACTGCTCGCATGGCAGACTCTCCCCCCGATCCGGCCCCCGAGCTTGGCGAGCTCAGCCTCTCCGACTGGTACGCGCACACCGACAAGATGGCGCAGGTCGGTTTCCTGACCATCGCCCGCAGGCTTCCCGCGCTGGTGTCGCAGGCCGTCAGGCTGGCGTGGCTGGCCAGTCCCCGCGACACCATCGTCGCGATCACTCTGAACCTGTTCGGCGGGGTGTTCACCGCGTTCGGGCTGCTCGCCACGACCGGGGTGCTGTCGGCGCTGTTCGAGGCGGGCCCGACTCCCGAGCGGGTGCGGGCCGCCCTGCCGAGCCTGATCCTGGTGGGCGTGGCCGCGGCCCTGCGTACCCTCACCCAGGCGGGCGCGGGCTGGGCTCAGTCGCGGTTAGAGCCCCAGGTCGGCCGGATCGCCGAGGAGCGCCTGTACGGGCTGACCAGCCAGGTCGGCCTGGCGGCCTTCGACGACCCCGACTTCCACGACACGCTCCAGCGGGCCAGGGCTCGCGGGGTGTCCATGGCGGACGAAGTGGTGGTCACGGCCATCAACGCGCTGACCGCGATCATCGGCATCGCCGCCGCGGCGGGCGTGCTGGGGGTGCTCCACCCGGTCCTGCTGCCGCTGCTGGTGTTGGCGGTGCTGCCCGACGCCTGGGCGGCGGTCCGCTCCGCGCGCATGCGCTACACCACCATGTACGCACTGATCCCCGCCCGCCGCCGAAAATGGATCATCGCGGAGCTGCTCGCGGAGCGCGAACCGGCCGCCGAGGTGCGCTCGTTCACCATGCGCGGCTTCCTGATGCGGATGTACGACGCGGTGGCCACCGCCGAGCAGACGGTCATGCTCGGCCTGGCCCGGCGGCAGGTGCTCGCGAAGGTCGTCGGCGAGGCACTGGGCGGGATCGGCACCGCCGTGGTCTACGTGGCCCTGGGCGTGCTGCTCGCGATGGGCGCGGTCCCCCTGGCGGTGGCGGGCACCGCCGTGCTGGCGATCCGCTCGGGCCAGACCTACCTGGCCAACCTGATGTTCGCCACGAACCGGCTCTACGAGGAGGGGCTGTACTTCACCGACTTCCTCGACTTCTGCGCGGAGGCGGAGCGCAGGCTGCCCGCCGGGCGGCCGGCGCGGGCGCCGGAGAGCTTCGAGCGGATCATCGCCGAGGACGTCGTCTTCACCTATCCGGGTTCCACCGTCCCCGCGCTCCAGGGACTCACGATGCGTATCGACAAGGGCGAGGTGATCGCCCTCGTCGGGGAGAACGGCTCGGGCAAGACCACGCTGGCCAAACTCCTCTCCGGGCTGTACGAACCGGACGGCGGCCGGGTCAGCTGGGACGACACCGATCTGGCCGGGGTCGATCCCGACGAGCTGCGCCACCGCATCGCGGTCATCGCCCAGGACCACACCCGCTGGCCGCTGACCGCCCGTTACAACATCAGCATGGGCACCGACAAGGGGGAACCCGCGCTCGTCGCGGCGGCCGAGGTCGCGGGCGCCGACCAGGTGGTCGCCGAGCTGCCGCACGGTTACAGCACGCTGCTCGACCGGCGTTTCAAGGACGGCCAGGAGCTGTCCGGCGGCCAGTGGCAGCGGATCGCGGTGGCCCGCGGCTTTCACAGGGACGCCCCGCTGCTGATCTGCGACGAGCCCACCGCGGCCCTGGACGCCCGTGCCGAGCACGCCCTGTTCGAACGCATCCGGCAGCACGCCGACGGGCGCACCGTCCTACTGATCACCCACCGGCTGGCCAGCGTCCGCTACGCCGACCGGATCTATGTCCTGGACCACGGCAAGGTCGTCGAGCACGGCACCCACGACGAGCTCATGGGCCTCGACGGCCTGTACGCCGACCTCTACGGCCTCCAGGCCAGGGCCTACTCCGCCTGACCCTCAAAAGTCTCCGTGGCGGCCTTGGCGATGGGAGCCGCCACCCGGACCCACTCCCACCTGACCGCCCCAAAACGCCGCCATGACGGCTTTGGCGATAACGGTTCCGGCAACAGAGACCGCCACCCGTCCCCCGAACCCACCGCCTACTCCGCCTGACCGCCCAGAAACGCCGCCATGACGGCTTTTGCTATGGGAGCCGCCACCTTTCCTCCGGATCCGCCGCCCTCGACCAGGACCCCCACGGCGATCCGGGGGGAGACGGCCGGCGCGAAGCCGGTGAAGAGCGCGTGGGCCCTGCCCTTGGCGGCGTTCTCCGCGGTGCCGGTCTTGCCGGCCACCTTCACCCCCCGGATGGCCGCGGCGGAACCGGTACCCCCCTTCCCGGTGGCGGCGACCATCATCATGGTGAGCCGTTCGGCCTCCTCCGTGTCGAGCACCCGGCGGTACGCCGACGGCTCGGTCTCGTCGATCATCGTGCCGTCGGCGAGACGTACGTCCTTCACGAGGTGGGGGCGCATCAGCGAGCCGTCGTTGGCCACCGCCGCCGCGATCATCGCGATCATGAGCGGGGTGGCCCGGACGTCGAACTGGCCAAGCGCCGACATCGCGGTCTGCGCGTCGTCCAGCACGGGAGGGTAGACGCTCCTGGCCACCGGCATGGGGACCTCCAGATCGTCCGTGTCGAACCCGAACGCCTCGGCCTGCTCGCGCAGCGCGTCCTGGCCGAGGTCGACCCCAATCTTCGCGAAGGGGGTGTTGCACGAGAGCTTGAACGCCTGGAGCAGCGGCGGGTTTCCGTTGCCGCAGGTATCGCCGCCGAAGTTGCGCAGGTAGGTGCCGGTGCCGGGGAGGCGCAGGGATGCCGGGGCGCTGACGTGGGTGCCGAGGCCGTACCGCCCGGAGTGCAGCGCCGCCGCGCCGGTGACGACCTTGAAGGTGGATCCCGGCGGGTAGTTCCGCTGGATCGCCCGGTTCAGCAGCGGGTTCGCGGGGTCACCCCGCAGCCGCTTGTCCACCCTGTCCAGCCTGGCCGCGTCGAAGCTCGCGTACAGGTTGGGATCGTACGAGGGCAGCGAGACCATGGCCAGGATCGCGCCGGTGCGGGGGTTGATCGCGACAACGGCGCCGGGCTTTCCGGTGGCGCGCAGCCCGTCGTAGGCGGCCCGCTGGGCGCCGCGATCGACGGTGAGCCGGAGCGTGGCGCCGCCGCGGGTGCCCCCGACCAGCCCGCGTACCCTCACCCGGGGGTCGCCTCCCGAGAGCAGGGCCTCCTCCGCCTGCTCGATGCCCGCGCCGCCGTGGAGCGAGAAGTGCCCGGTGATCGCCGCGTAGAGCGGGCCATCGGGATAGAACCGCTGATACCGGTAGGTGGTGCTCCTGGCCTTCCGGCTGGTCGCGATGACCGTGCCGTCGTGGAGCAGGATCTGCCCCCTGGGGCTGTGAAAGCGAGCGATCATCGTCCGCTGGTTGCGCGGGTCCTCGTTGAGCCGCTCGGAGTCCAGCCCCTGGAGATAGGTCACGTTGGCGAGGAGGGCGAACAGCATCCCGCCGCACATCAGGGCGACGTGCCGCAGCGGAATGTTGATCCGGCGTGCGCGCGGTGCGACCATGACCCCTCCCCGATACCGGTTTAACAGCCGGACCGAAAAGGGCACCTCGACCAGCGGCAAAGCCGCCGTACGGGTTCTAGCCGACCATAAGCCGCGAGAGTCTACGGCCGGGGCCTCCACCTGGGCCGATCGCCCGTGGTGTCGGATCGGCGACGGCCGCCGACCGGCGACGATGCGGCAAGCGAGGCTAGGCCCTGTCCTGCGGATCTTTTGCCTACTGCGGTCGGTCAGGCGGCGCCTCGCCGCGTTGTCGTCGGTCACCGCAGCACGCTGCGGCTCCCT